>CASCGD010000053.1 GCA_949132985.1 uncultured Lachnospiraceae bacterium | reverse complement strand
ATGCCGATTTACGGCGATTGTCTTTTCTGATGAGGAAGCGATGTAAAGTGCCAGCACAGGGAACCGATTGCAAGTAGTTTTGGGAATGAGAAAATTCTATTCACACAGAAAAGCGAGGGCTGTTTTTCAGCAGCCCCCACTTTCCGTGAAACGAATACGCTTTCCACCTTCTATTTATTGATAACAACACCCTTTCTGAGAATGATATTCGCGTAGATCGCCGTCTCGCTCGTCATGATGACAATCTTTGACTTTGCGCGGGTCTTGTCATAAAAATCCCACTTGTTGATCTCCTCGAAGCACGCGTCGCCGCGCTCGTCGTATTTCGCGACAATCTCCTTGTAGGTGTCCCAGATCGGCGTCTTTGCGTCGTCGCCCGGCTCCACCGCCATCAGCGTACACGGCGGAACCATCACGCCGTTTGCATCCGGGTACGTGTCGAGCGGCAGCACCTGCAAAATCGCATCTAAAATCTCGGGAACGCCGTGGCCGTCCATGCGGATGACCGGCGTGTCAAAGGAGTGGCCCGGAAAATTGCCGTCGCCGATCGTCAGCTCGTCCGTATGTCCCATCTCGGCCAGAGCCTTGAGCAGCTCGGGCGAGAGAATCGGGGGAATGCCTTTTAACATAATTATATCCTCCTGGAATAAAGTATCGCCCGTTCGCCTCCGTTTAAGGTAACGCCCGCTCGCAAAGCTCACGGGCAAGTTGTCGGAAAGCATCTGAAAAAATGCTTCGCATTTTGCTTTCCTCCGCTCGCGGGCATGTCGTCGGAAGGCATCCAAAAAAATGCTCTGCATTTTGCCTTCCTCCTATAAAGTATCGCCCGCCGCCGGTTCAACCGACGGCGGAGCCACACAATCTCTGTTTTTATTAGCGGATCGTCTTGTACAGCGGCCCGTATGCCTGGCATGCGCGGAAGTCCTGGCCCTCCTTGCAGGAGCCAAACGCGTTCCATGCAGTCGGACGATAAACGTCGGCATCGGGAACGTTGTGCATGCAAACCGGAATGCGCAGCATGGAAGCCATCGTGATTAAGTCTGCGCCGATGTGCCCGTAGCTGATCGCGCCGTGGTTTGCGCCCCAGTTGTTCATCACATCGTAAGCGGTCTTGAACGGAGAGCCGTCCTTTCCGTCGGTGCGCGGTGCAAACCAGGTGCAGGGCCATGTATAGTCGGTTCTCTTCCAGAGCGCGTCGGAAACTTCCCCGGGAAGCGCAACCGTCCAGCCCTCCACGATCTGGAGCACGGGTCCTAAGTTCTTGACGATGTTCAGACGGATCATCGTCGCGGGCATCTCGGTCTTTGTCTCAAAGCGTGCGGAATATCCTGCGCCGCGGAAATATCCGTTGTCGGCCGGGCACCACTCGCAGGCGTCCATCATCTTCTCGATGTCGGCGTCGGTCACGTCAAACCACTTTTTCATGGTCGGAGCGCCGCTTTCATCGGTGCATACGCCGGATGCGTCCAGACAGCAGGCACCGGAGTTGATCAGATGAATAAAGCCGTCCGCCTCCTTTGCCTTGCCCTCGATCTCGTAGCCGGTCACACGCTTCACCGCGTCGCCCGACCAGTAAGTGCGAACGTCCGCAAACATCTGCGCGCGGTTCGTCAAAAGGTTCATGAACATCATACCCGCGCCGTTTAACGTGTCGTTCTCGGTCGCCAGTATGAACGGCTCACGCGCTCCGTTCCAGTCGAAGGACGTATTTAAAATCGCCTCCGGGAAATCGCAGTTCGGCCAGTGATCGGTCCACTGTCTCTGTCCCTGGAAGCCGCCGCAGATCGCGTTGTGTCCGACGGACTCCTCCTCGCAGCCCTCCGGAAGGTTCTTGTTGCCCTGGTAGAGATCCTCGATGATGACCGCCATCTTTGCGGTGAACTCCCAGTCCTTCTCCTTCTGCTCATCGGACTTCTTTACGAAATCAGGGTTCTTGTCAAAGCCCTGCTTTGCATATTTCTTAACCCATGCGAGCGCCTTCTGATACTCGTCCTCGTTGTAGATGTGCTCCTCCATGCGGCGCAGAATCTCAACCTCGTCCACGGACTCCACGCGCATGCCCAGATACTCCTCAAAGAAATCATGGTTGATGATGGAGCCGCCGATGCCCATGCACTGGGAACCGATCTGCAGGTAGGACTTGTCGCGCATCGTAGCAGCCGCCACCGCCGCGCGTCCGAAGCGAAGAAGCTTTTCCACAACATCCGCGGGGATCGCCGCATCGTCCGCATCCTGAACGTCCCTGCCGTAAATGCCGAACGCCGGAAGTCCTTTTTGCGTATAGGTAGCCAGCACGGATGCAAGGTAAACAGCGCCCGGGCGCTCCGTCGCATTCAGTCCCCAGACACCCTTGATCGTCAGCGGATTCATGTCCATCGTCTCTGCGCCGTAGCACCAGCAGGGGGTTACGGAAAGCGTAACCGCAACGCCCTCCCTGCGGAATTTTGCCTCGCATGCCGCCGCCTCGGCAACGCGCCCGATCGTCGTGTCGGCGATGATCACCTTTACCGGCTCGCCGTTGGAGTATCTCAGGTTCTCCTCATATAATTTCTGAACGGCCTTTGCCATGCCCATCGTCTGATCCTCCAGGCCCTCGCGCACCTTCAAGGGTCCTCTTCTGCCGTCGATGCAGGGTCTGATTCCGATGACCGGGTAATCTCCTATGTATCTGTTCTTTGCCATTTTTATATCCTCCTTATAAAGCTGCCTTGCGCAAAGCATCGCGTCAACGAAACGGTTCGCGCTTGTGATAGTTCTATTGTAATTGTTTTCACTCCTCTTGTGCTGTTTGATATTGAAAAAAAATGGTACAATAGTCACTTCTTATCTGCTCCATATACACAACCTGACCAGCAGGCACCCCGGATACTGATCGTACGTCTCAGAAATTCCTTAACGAGTAGCTGCCGTATAAGAAACAATCGTTGTTAAAAAACATATTTGACATTCCAGCAACATCAATTCCCCTTATACTTCCCCTGCCCAAGCTCCCGCGCGATAAAGAACACCGAGACGAGCGCCGCCAGTCCGTCCGCAATCGGCCCCGCGTATAAAATCCCATCGATCCCCATGACCAAAGGCAGCCCCACGATCAGCGGCAACAGAAATATAATCTGGCGCGTCAGCGACAAAAACATGCCCTTTTTCGGCTTGCCGATGGCTGTGAACGTGTTGGATGTCATCGGCTGTATAAAGTTTAAAAACGTAAAAAACAAAAATACACGGAAATAGCTCACCGCGAAGGACACGTACTCGGCAGAACCGTCCCCAAACAATCCGATAATCGGCTCCGGGAAAAACTGAAAGACCAAAAATGCGGCAGCGGAAATACAAAAACCGATACTCACCGTCAAAAGATAGGAACGGCGCACCCGCGTATACTGCTTCGCGCCATAGTTGAAGCTCACAATTGGCTGCAGGCCCTGGGAAAGTCCGATAATAAAGGAAAAAAACACCTGATTCACTTTGGAAATGATACCGGCGCAGGCGAGAGGAATCTCCTCGCCGTAAACGCTGTGCGCCCCGTAATACGTCAGTGAGCGGTTCATCACAAGCTGAACAAGCATCATCGCCAGTTGGTTCGTACCCGGCGCCGCGCCAAGAGACATAACCGTGAGCGTCGTCTCACGATCCGGTTTCAAATGTCTGCGGGTGAGCGTCACGCTGCGGCAGTGCAATAGATAGGCACCCGCCAGCCCTGCGGAAATATACTGCCCGATGATCGTCGCCCAGGCAGCGCCCGCCATGCCAAGCCCCATCCCGAACACAAACGCCGCGTCCAAAATCGTGTTGATCACAGCCCCGGCCAGATTGCAGAGCATGGATATGTGCGGGCTTCCGTCCGCTCGGATCAGATGCCCGCCGCCGTTCACGAAAATGAGCATCGGAAAGCCGAGAGACGTGATGCGCACATACGTACAGGCATAGCCCATCACAGTCTCCGGCGTGCCAAAGGCCCTAAGCATCGGCTCCAAAAAGAGCTGAGAGACAAGCATGACGCAGGACCCGAGCACAAGCATCCCCGTGAGTGCATTTCCCATATAGTACGCCGCCTGCGTATCCTCCCCCGCGCCCTTCGCCAGATTAAAAGCCGCCGCGCCGCCGATGCCGAATACAAGCGCAATCGCGATACAGCAGATCGTCAGCGGGAACGCCACATTGGTAGCGGCATTTCCCAGCTCTCCGACGCTGTTTCCGATAAAAAACTGGTCGACAATATTGTAGAGCGCGCTGGTGAGCATCGCCACGATACTCGGCACGGTGAATTTCATCAGTAATTTTGGAATCGGCAAAACCCCCAGCGGATTTTCCTTTGTCATCTGATTGGCCATTTCCCATCCTTCTTCCAATTTTAATTTTATTTCCGGATTCACTCGTAAATCAGCTTTATATGATTTTCCTCACAAAAGTCCAGCCATGCATCATCCGGCTTTTCGTCCGTCACCAGATAATCCACATCCTCCAGATCAATCAGATGGGCAAAAGCCGTCTTCCCAAACTTCGTATGGTCCACAAGAAGAGCCACCTCCGCTGCCTGCCTGACCATACATTTTTTGACCTCCGATTCACCTTCGTTCGTATCCATAGCCCCATGCTCGATGTCCAGTCCCTTGCAGCTGAGCAGGGCGATGTCTACGCGATAACTCTCAATCGTTTCCTTTGCCACCCGTCCCTGGAGGGAAAGCGTACTGCGGTTAAACAGGCCGCCTGTTGAAATAATCTTGATATCGGTATCCCACAGCTCATTGTAGATTTCCGTGGAGACGCTTAAAATCGTCCGCTCCTTTCCCTTGAGAAGCTTCACCGCCTCCATCACCGTCGTGCTGGAATCCGTCACAATCGACATCTTGTCCTTTAAGATATGATAAAAGGAGTTGGCAATTTTCCTTTTTTCCTCGATATGGATCGTCGCCCGGTCACGAAAATACACATTATCCGAGAGAACAATATTGTTTAACACCGCGCCCCCAAAGGTACGCGTCAAAAATCCTTCCGCCTCCAGCTTTTCGAGATCCCGCCGGATGGTCTCCTCGGTTACTTTATATATATGGCTGAGATTTGCGACGGTAACTTTTTTTTCTGCTTCGATCTGCTTCCTGATAAGATTGATTCTTTCTTTTGCTGCCATTGTTCATCACTCCATACATTTTCTTTTATTTTAACACATTTTTGGTGGGAACCAAAGAATTTTTTTGTTAAAAATGTCTAAAAAAAGCATTACAGCTCCCGTCTGCATAAAAAAACAGCTGCCCGAAGGCAGCCGCTTTTCTCCAATTCATGTAACCTGACAGGTGGATTAAGAATTGTATTTGTCTGTATTCAAAACTTTTTCCTTAAAACATACAATGACATTCGTCGCCGCATCGCCGATCACGTTCAGCGTGATTACCGCCATACCCGGAAGGTAATTCATCGCCAGCACCAGTGAATAGCCAATGAGACATAACTCCGTATTGAAACCAAGGCCCATCATCACCACATATACCATCGTCGTTCCGGCAACCGGAATCGCAGGCGTTCCAACCGCCGTGCAGATCGAGAGGAATGCAGCCATCGCCAGTGTAGCAGGCGTCACGTTGATGCCTGCTGCAGTGCCGATAAAGGTGATTGCGCACATATGCATGGCCGTCGTCCCGTTCATGTTGATCGTCATACCCGTGGGAAGCACGAAGGAGGAAATTTCCTCGGAGCATCCCAGCTCGTCGATGCAGGTTCTCGTATTTAAAGGCAGGGTGGCCGCTGAGGAATTACATGCCGCCGCAAAAACACCGACCTTGGCTACCTTCTTCATAAATTTGAAGGGATTCAGCCTTGTGGTCAAAAAGATTCCAATCGGATATATCGTGCACACAAGAATCAGGGACACACAGATGGTCGTCACAATCCATGCAACCGTTGGCAAAATGTATTCCACGCCATATACCGCCAGCGCCCTGCAGATCATACAGAAAATTCCAATCGGCGCACACTTGTTGATCAGCCAGTTTAAAAAGTACTGAACAACCTCATTCAGATCTTCAAGAAGCTTTTTTAAGGTCACTGTCTTTTCCGGTATCACGGTCATGATCAGTCCGAGGACAACGGCAATCACTACAACCGAGAGAATCGTATTGTTGGAGCCCATGGCACTCACCCAGTTGCTCGGAACCGCATTTACCACCGTGACAAGCGGGTTGTAGCCGTCCATCGTGGCCAGCTCCCTTACCTCCTGCCCCGGAAGCTCAACATTAAAAAAGCCCATGCTCTTTACAAAATATGCCATTGCCGCCGCCAGCGAAGCCGCAACCGCATAAAAGCAGAGATAGGTCAGCAGCGTGCGGATCGCAATTTTGCCAAGCCGTTTCGGATCAGCCAGCGAACACAGCGCAAGGCTCAGTGAGCACAGTACCAGCGGCACGATCATCATCTGCAAAGCATGCATAAACAGCTGCCCCACCACATAAAAGATACCCAGGCCCTGCAGGCTGGTGGTTGCGGTAATATCCTGGAACAGCAGCGCGTCTACAATACCCCATACTTTTTCCGCGCCGGTTCCGGCTACTGCCTGTTTTATAAGCAGGCAGGCAATTCCTATAATAAAACCGGCTGCAACCGCAATCAGCATATTTTTTACAAGTGAATTATTTTTACTTTTACCCATACAAAATACCTCATCTTATACAATTCGTTCAGAGCCAAACTGCTTTGACCCTGAACGCTTCCCCTATATTGTCTGTGTCATCTTTTTGTGTTTAACCGATCGCCTCTACCATGTCACGCATCATAGCGACATCCGATTCCTCCAGCTCGATCTGTGCGGACTTCACATTCTCCCTGATCTCTGCAACTGTGGTAGATCCGCTCAGCAGATTCAGGAAATCTCCCTGTGCCAGAATCCATCCAAGGGACAGGTTTGCAATCGTGCATCCGTATTTCTCACACAGCGGTTTCCACTGATCCATCACATCCATCGCTGCCTGCATGTTGTCCGGCTGGAACCACTTCTTCGGAATCTGTGCGCCCACCGGCTTGTAATCCCGCGGGAAGGTGCCGGACAAAAGTCCCATCTCAAGAGGTGAATAGCACTGGATGGTTACGCCGTTCTCGCGGCAGCACGGGATGATCTCATCCTCAATACCCCGGTCGAGAATGGAATACTTGCACTGTACGATATCCAGATCGCCCCACTTCAAATACTCTTCAATGTGGTTGATATCAACGTTCGCAGCGCCGATCGCCTTGATCTTTCCCTGCGCCTTCAGTTCGTTTAACACATCCATCGTCTTTTCGATCGGTACAAAATACTCGGTACCGGGGGTTGCCTGCCAGTGTGTCATGTAAACATCCACATAGTCGGTTCCCAGACGCTCCAAAGACTCGTCGATCTCCTTTTTCACGGACTGGCTGTTCAAGTTTTTGTAGAGCTGGATGCCGTTTACCTTGTTAAACAGATCGCCCTTCATCTCCTGGTCCCAGGTAACTCCGCACTTCGTGATGATGACAACATCCTCGCGGTTCATCTCCTCCAACGCTTTCCCGAGAATCTTCTCACTGTTACCGAAGTTATATCCCGGAGCGGTATCGATCAGATTTACGCCGGCTTTCGGAGCCTCGCGGATCGTATCTACAACCACCTGCAGATCATGGTCTCCGCCCCATGCGGAACCTCCTCCGATAGACCAGGTTCCCAGACCGATTCTGGAAATATCTTTTCCGGTTTTTCCAAGCTTCATTGTTTTCATTTGGATCATCCCTTTCTGTCAATTTAAATAAATGGTTCTCACATTTTATTTGTAGTCTTCACGGTACTTCTTTAACATGTCCTCAACCATCTCCCTGCTCTGGACACCTGCGGTTGCTCCCGGATACTGTACGGCTATGGCCGCCGTGCAGTTTGCGTAGATACCGCACTCGCGGATATCCTTGCCCTGGAGAAGCCCCGCGATAAAACCAGATGCAAAGTTATCTCCCGCGCCGATGGTATCGATGGCGGTCACGCCCTTGCAGGCGGGAACGATCATGCTTCCGTTTGCGTTTCGGATATAGCAGCCGCGCTTTCCGATTTTCATAACCACGTTCTTCACACCACAGCCGTAGAGCACATCCGCTACCTTTGCCTCCTCCGTCTCATGGGTCAGAAGGCAGGCCTCGTCAAAGTTGGGGAAGAAATAGTCCACGTAGCTAAGCGCCTCACGTACGTCATCCAGCGTTTCGCCCAGACGCGGCATAATCATGTCAGCCGTTATGGTCATCCCCTCTTCCTTTGCCGCTTTAAAAATTTTCACAAGCGCTTTTCCGTCCAGCAGCGGGCAATTGAAGATGCTTGCTAAGGAGAGGAGCCTTGCTTCTTTGATCTTGTCAAAATTCACATGCTCAATGTTTTCTTTCCAGAGACTTCCGTTGCGATTGGTGATAAACGTCCGCTCCCCGTCCGCCGTCACAAGGCCGATGTTCATGGAGGTATCAATCGCCGGATCAATGGTAATGCCCTCCACATCAATATGATCCTTTTTGCAGGAACGGAGTATAAACTGGCCGGCCGCGTCATCTCCGATGGCCGCGATAATTCCCGTCTTAAATCCCAGACGGCTGATGATCGTCGCCTCATTCATGGCGTCACCGCCCACTGCCATGGCGATATTATCAATCGGATAGGACTCGATATCAAAAATATCTCTGGATACCGGACGCAGAGGAATATCTACAACCGCCGCGCCCAGACAGATTACATCTAATTTTTTATCCATATTATTCATCCGCTCTTCCGTCATCTCCAAATAATTTGATCTTGTACATTGCACGTTCCTTAACCGCAGCTCTCACTGCACGCTCCACTGCCAGGAAAGGCTCATCCTTGTGCTCGCCTATGGCTTCCATCGCTGCCTGACAAAGCTCGGTGTGAATATTGATCTTTGCGATTCCTAAAGAAATGGCTTTCTTGATGTCCTCATCGCCGATTCCGGAGGCTCCGTGAAGTACCAACGGCACGTCAACCGCCTTTGCAACCTCCTCCAGGATGTCAAACGCCAGCTTCGGCTCGGAAGTATAAACACCGTGGATATTGCCGATAGCTACCGCAAGGGAATCACATCCGGTCCGCTCTACAAACTCTTTTGCCGTAGCCGGGTCTGTATACTGGTAATCAGCCAGTGCTTCCTCGTAAACGGTCTCGTTGCCCACATGTCCAAGCTCCGCCTCTACCGGGATATTGTATGCGTGGAAGTAATCAACACATCGCTTAACCTCTGCAATGTTCTGCTCGAAGGGCAGTGCGGAGGCATCTCTCATAACGGAGTTCATACAATGGTCAACCGCGTTCTTTAAGATGGTCCAGTTGCGGCCGTGATCCCAGTGCAGAATAACCGGAACGGTTGCCTTCTTTGCCATGGACTCCATCATATAGCAGTAGTCCTCAAAAGAGGTGTTTCCTGTAAAGCCTGTACCAAACGAAATGATGATCGGCGCACGCAGCTCCTCCGCCGCGTCAATCACACCCATTAACATCTCTGCGTTCCATACGTTAAAATGAGGAATTGCGTAATGTCCCTCGCTCGCTTTTCTCTCCCAAAATCTGATATCAGCAATCATGTCTGTTCTCCTTTTCTTCTTTATATAAAACTATTCAGCTACCTTTACGACACCCTTGATCATGTCGAGCTTCTTTACCGGATCGATGGCATCCATAAATGCCTGCTGTACATCCTTGTAATCATAAACATGCGTAACCATGTCCTTCACATTGAATTTACCCGTGGAAATCGCCTCGATCGTCTGCGGGAAATTATTGCAGTAACGGAAGGATGTCTGAATCGTAACCTCGCGGTTGATTTTCAGAAAATCAATCGGAACCGGGTTGGACTGGGTGCCGACCATCATGATCTTTCCGCCCCGTGCCACGATCTGAACTGCCTGCTGTGCCGTAAAGACAGCGCCCGCACACTCAAATACAAGCTCGACGCCGTGATCGCCGTACATTTCCTCAGACCTCAACACAGCAACCGTATCCTGCTCTTTGCCGTTGATGACCCTTGCCGCGCCTAATTTTTTCGCCAGTTCCAGGCGCTTCTCCATAATATCAACAACCGTGATGTCTGTCGCGCCAAGGCTTACACATGCCTGAAGTGTCATCAGGCCGATGGCACCTGCACCCAAAATTACGATGCTCTTTCCAAGTCTCGCCTCGCCGAGGATCGCCGCATGCATACCGACTGCCGCCGGCTCTACCAAAGCAGCCTCCATCGTCGTCATGCCTTCCGGGATATGGTAGGTCCACTCCTCGGGATGGGTCATATACTGTGTCAGAGCGCCCTTGTAGTTGGGCTGTGTTGCCATAAAATCCACGCCGGGGCAGATATTGTAGCGGCCGGTCCGGCAGTACTCGCAGGAATCATCCGGAATACCGGGCTCGATGAGCACTTTGTCACCTACTTTAAACTTTGTCACCTTTGCGCCGATTCCCACAACCTCACCTGCGACCTCATGGCCAAGACCGATTTTCTGGTTGGGGTCCTTGGGCGGTATAAACGGGCCAAACTCAAATCCGTGAATGTCCGATCCGCACATGCCAACGTATTCCACCTTCATGAGAATCTCGTTATCCCTGGGCTGTGGCACGGGACATTCCTGTATCTCAAACTTTCCGGGAGTAACCAAAATAGCTTCTGAGTTCTGCATAAGAAAAACCTCCTTTTCATTTCGTGCATCGCCCGCTCGCACAGCTCACGGGCACGTCGTCGGAAGGCATTCCGAAAAACGCTTCGCTTTTTGCCTTCCTCCTTTAAGGTATCGCCCGCTCGCACAGCTCTCGGGCACGTCGTCGGAAGGCATTCCGAAAAACGCTTCGCTCTTTGCCTTCCTCCTCCCGGCGCTTTTGCTGCGGCGCCGGGAAAATATGTTCTGAGCGTCAACGTGGCTTCCGCCTAGTCAACATTACCGATATCCTCGACGGACTCTCCTCTTGTCTCAACACCGAATACGATGATGGATACCGCAATGATTGCCGCCACGATGGAAATCAGTGCGAATACACCGCCGGAACCCATGGAGCTTGCTGCAACATATGTGACCAGGAAGGGGAAGAAAATGTTGCTCACACGCCCCATCGCGTTACAGAAGCCGGAACCGGAAAGCTTTGCGGAGGTCGGCCACATCTCCGGTACGTATACGGCCGATGCATAACATACATACATGTAGATAAATGTGTTCAGAACAAAAGTTGCGGCGATCAGTGCGCCCATCGTTGTCTGTCTGGATGTGATAATACCCATAACCGCCATAGCTGCCAGAAGGGCAACACCGGTAACTCGTCTCGACACCTTATCCATGTACAGGGAAGCCAGAAAAATTCCAAACGGAGCGCCAAAGAGACCAAACATCGTCATAAACTGAGACTGTGAGGTATCATATCCTAATTCTCTAAGCAAAGAGGGCATCCAGTTCATCAACGTATACTGAATCGTGTTCATACCGATCAGCACGAGAGAACCGCAGATCGTTCTCTTTAACAGCTTGCCCTTAAACAGTGCGGAGTAGGGAAGGTTCTTAACTGCTGCAGGAGCCTCCTGTATCGGCGGCAGCTTCTGTCCGGTAGATGCCTCGATCTCTTTTTCGATCGCTGTCATAATCTCGTCTGCCTCATCCACTCTGCCCTGTGCCTCCAGCCAGCGGGGTGACTCGGGATACTTGTTGTAAATAATAATACTTGCAATAATTGACAATACGGAAGGAATCATGTACTGGATTCTCCAGTTCATATTCATGCTCACACCTGTGGAAACGATCAGCAATGCGATACCGTTACAAATGGGATGCGCAAAGTTTCCGATGAAGGAGTTTCTGGAAGACCACACGCCGCGGTTCTTTCCGGGTACATACTCTGTAAATGCTGCGAACAAAACTACTAACAGTGCGCCCAGGCCAAAGCCCTGGATCAGTCTGAATACATATAAAACGGTAACGTTCGGGGAGATTGCGCCGCCGATCATCGCAATAATATGTATTACCTCATATAATAAGATACTCTTCTTACGCCCGATCTTATCTCCGATCGGTCCGCCGACCAGTGCTCCGAATAACTGACCGGCTGTATACGTTGTTCCCCACATAGCAAGCAGCTTGGTTCCAGGCTCCAGCCAGTGTAACTCGTTCAGCAGGATGTTCTGTACGGCTCCTCCGATTCCGTTTGACCAGCAAACTAACAATGCGAATGCGGAAACCAGCCACATTTTGATATGCCATCCGGAGTTGGGCAGTCTGTCAAGCCTTGCTCCAATATTTGCGCTTTTACTCATTTTCATTTTCTCCTTATATTTCTTTTTAAAATCTTTTTACTTTTATGTTTTCCTTCTATATTTCTTTTCTGTATTTGCACCGATTTTTTATACGCAAACCCGATAAAATCCGCCTTGCGTATAAAGCCTGCTTTTGGCGCCTGTCCCCGAAGCTTTTTCAGATACAGGAATCCGCACGTCCGGCATCCTTTAATTCCGCCTCCAGTTCCTCTTCCATGATGCCCCATGCCTTTTCGAAATCAGCATCCTTGTTCCAGAGTGCCGGCGGCCCGAGAACCACCATATCCGCGCCTGCTTCATACAGCGGCCGGTAAAGGTCCTTATTCATGGAGCCGTCCGCCTCGATCAGGAATTTCAATCCCCGCTCTCCCCGGATGCGCGCCAGCTGCCGGATTTTTACATACATCTGCTCATCCACCGGCTGCCCTGCAATTCCCGGATCGACAATCATGATCGTCACCTTGTCTAACAGAGGAAGATAATACTCGATCGTCCCCAAAGGTACCGACGGGCTTAACGCAACGCCTGCCTTGCAGCCCAGATCCTTGATTTTGTGGATCGTCACGAAGGCATCGCCCTCGATGCAGTCCGTGTGCGGTGTGATATAGGAAGCTCCCGCCTTTGCAAACACCTCCAGATACTGCTGCGGATGCTGAACCATCAAATGTGCATCCATCGGCTTTAAGCCGTCTATATGCCGGTTCAGATAGTCCAGATAATCCGGCCCGATACCGTAACTCGGTACGTACACGCCATCCTTGATGTCCATATGTAAAAAGTCAGATTTCTCGTTGATGATCTTCATCTGCTCTTCCACATGAAACAGATCGCAGCATCCGACGGAAGGGGCAATCATTAATTTCCGTTCCATAAGTATAATCTCCTTTGTTTTTGCGGTTCGGGGCTTTACAGATGTAAAGCCCCGACCATTTTTATTTTACGGCTTCCCGGAGGGGTAAAATCCAGGTAAATTCCGTTTTTTGGCTTCATCGGTGTGATGCTTTAGCCTATCCCGTTTTCTGTCTTCACGAGTACAAATCCGGGTCAGTTCCGTTTTACTGCTTCTCGTGCATTAATCCTCGAAATCATAGTGGAAGATTACCTTAATCGCCTTCTTCGCTGCCATCGCGTCGAATCCTTCCTCGTACTGTGAAAGACCCAATCTGTGTGTGATGAGCGGCTTTACCTTGATCTGACCAGATGCAAGCAGGCGGATGCAGTTTCTCCATGAAGTAGCGTCATATGCCATATGTCCGATGATGCTCTTGTTCCATGAGGTAATGTCGTTGATGGAGAAATCAAGGGGCTTGAATCCCATTCCGACTCTGACAATCTCAGCGTTCGGTCTTGTCATCTCAAGCGACTGCTTCAATGCGATGTTTGCGCCTGAGCACTCGATCACCAGACCCAGGTTGTCTCTGCCACAGATTTCGGTGCAGCGCTTCACGACATCCTCTTTCGATCCGTTTACCACATGTGTAGCGCCCACTTCCAATGCAACCGGGAAACGTGTCTCCACATCCTCATCGAGGCCGACCATTACGATATTTACAGCGCCCATCAGCCTTGCGATCTGTACGGAGAATAATCCTAAGGGGCCGGTACCGAATACAACAACGTCCTGCCCGGGAATCAGATGGGACTGCTGTGCAACCGCCTTGTATGCATTGCAGATCGGGTCGAGAACTGCAGCTTCCTCGTAGTCAACGCCCTCGGGGATCTCCCAGATTGCGCTCTTGTGAATTCTTAAAATCTCTCCGGGAATCTTGCAGTACTTGGAAAAGCCGCCGCCCCAGGTATTGTTATCAAGACCAAGGTTGACTTTGTTCTCGCAGCAAAGGAAATCGCCTCTCTCACATGCCGGGCAGACACCGCATACATGTGCGCTGTTGTCGGATACAACTCTCTGGCCGACCTTCCAGTCTGTCACCTTTTCTCCGACCTCAACGATCTGGCCTGCAAACTCATGTCCGCGGATGGAGTTGAACTCATCGGAACCGTTGTCCACTCTCCAATGCTTCATGTCTGCGCCGCAGATTGCCGCTGCCTTGATCTCTACGATGATATCCTCGGGCCCGCATGTAGGTTCCGGAACATCCCTCATCGTATAACCGCCAAACGCTTTCCCATATCGAACAACTGCTTTCATCTTTAATCCTCCTTCATTTTGTGTTTACAAAAACTTTGTTTATCGTTTCCGCCAGCTGGTTTTCTTCTGTGATTACATAGTAGCACTTGCTTTCTTTATTTGCAAACACTTTTTTCTGTTTCGAAGATATTTGTGAGTGTTTCACAAATTTATTTCTTGTTTTTGTGCAATATTTCTTTGAAAACCTATTGTTTTTACGAAATTCAGCGCCGTAAATACGTTTTCCAGTTGTTTTTACACCCGTTTTGCAGAATTTCTGTTTTCAAATCACAGATATAAACCAAAAACAGGACAAAACAGATGAAAAACAACAAAAAAAGAGCCCGAAATACAAGCTCTTTCTTTTAATCACACAGATATTCGATTTTTCTTCCTGCTTATATGCACCCTCTCCGGCGAGCGCCATGAGCGCCCCACACATCTGCTGCACTCTTTAACGGCGGGAAACACCTGTCGTCTCCCTATACTTGTCACAAAAATAAATTGACGATTCAGAAACGCTCAGCTTTCCATGATCCATCTCATACACTTCATCGCACAGCACTTTGATATCCTCCTTGTTATGGCTTGCCAAAATAATAGATTTGCCTTCGGCCTTCAAATTTAAAAGGATCTTTCTAACATCTTCCACGCCCTGATTGCCCAAACCGTTTCATTGGCTCATCCAAAATCAGTATCTGCACTACTTTTTTGCTTTACACTTCTTATTAGCACTTCCAAAACAGCGCATAAAATCTTATCGTCATCACAAATTCCAATCTTATACATGCTCTTTTCCTTTCAGTCGACGCAAAGCCAGTCACTTTCTTCTTGCATCCTTTGGTTTCCTGGCCTTTTCCGCCGTTCATCTCAGATAATTGACGGTTCTAAATAAAAAGAGCCTGCAACGCAAGCTCTTTTTGCCATAACATACGATTTTCCACCTTTTTCCGTTCATTGTCAAGTATGCGTACAATCACGTCTGTCCGACACATTGCACGCGGGAACAAACAACATCTCCCGTCACCGCGAAAGCCTGCGCCCAGATGCCAAAACGCCCCGCGCATCGGTGTCGTCGCCGACCGCATATTCCTGCATCTCTTCGGGTGCCTGCTCCTCCCAGAGCATTTCCGGCCCTGCCAGCTTTCGGATCATCTCCGCAAAATCCGCTGCCGTGGGGGATTTTTCATTCTTTGCCCCTCTTTCCGGTTGAACATTTTCAAACATAGGTGTCCCAATTCTGCCGATATCCATTTCTCTTCCCTCCATATACAATGCCGCGCCCGTTCGTCTCCGCCCGCGGCATATCGATTCCAAAAACACAATTACACGGACACATCCACAGCGCCGCCCTCTGCGGCGGCAGCCGCCGCTCCCGACTCCACGACGTCAGCCGCAGACCTCATATCCACGACTCCCGCCGACATTTCCGTACCGCCAATGCTCACAATCACACCGCTTCCCGATGAGAGCATCTGCCGCTCACTCTGATATTTCTGGAACATTGTCCGCAGGTATTTTGCGTCCGCTTTCGCGATCTCCTGCAATTCCTTGTTGCGGTGCTTCTGCTTGAGCGCCTTTAAGTCCGCCGGGTCCATATCCACTTTGACGCCGCCGCTCGTCTCCTCCTCAAGCTCCTCAAGAATACCCCCGTACTCCGCCATCGACTGACGCATCATCTCCTCGTACTCCCGCATCAGCTTTTCCATCTCCCGTGAAAGCTCCCGGGAAATCTCCTCGTTTTCTTCCGCAAGCTCTTTCTCGGCATCAATCTCAGCGCTTTCCTTCATTTCCTCTTCGAGTTCCGCCTCACACGGATGCTCGGAGCGCTTGATCCGTTCCTCCTCCTGGAGATGTTTGACGCGCTTCTTCGCCACGCGTTCGATGGCCGCCGAATGAGTGATCGCCGCCTGTATCTCCACCTCGTCGTAATTGCCCGTCGCGCGCTTCCTGCGCAGCAGCACTGTCTGGCGCCTTGCACGGCTCGCCACCCGGCGTGCGATCACCGATGTCTTTGAAGTCACGATCTGTGACGAGATCAGTGTAAAACTGTACTGAAGCTTTTTTAACTTCTGCTCCGCTGCCGTCGGCTTTTGCCTTGTTGTTCCCGATGCGCTGTCCCAGTTGCTCTCGGATGAATAGGTACGCCGATATGGCTGTCTGTGGGAAATCCCTTCCGTTCCAAACGTTCCAAAGCCCATAAACAATCCTCCCTGATTGATTCTTCAACTTCCTTGTTATTTTAACACTTCTTAAATATACGGTATTAATTATATCGGCTTTCCCACACGCATCGACAAGTCAAGCATCACAAAACGACCATTTTCAGTCAAAACGGCTCCTACATCTTTCCGGCTCCTCCGAGGTCCCCGAAGAGCAGCTCACCGATGCCGATATCCGCCGTCAGAAAACTCGCCTCGTAGGCAGCCCCTGCCATCCTTCGCCGGCCTTCAAACGCCCGCTTTGTCATTATCTGCTCCATCCGCTTTCTCTGCAGCCTGCGCCGCTCGGCGAGCTTATCCGCATATGCCTCATTTCTCTTGTGTCTGTCCTTGCGCTTTTTCCAGAAGCTGTCCTTGCTGTTTTCGTTAAACAAATCCTTCCCTGTACCTCCCGCGTACTCGGGATACCAGCTGTGACCATGATATTCCTCCTTCGATGCGCCGAAAAAGTGCACTACATATTTTCCGCCGCAAATACCGCTCCAGGGGTCGTAGGCCGCAAAGTCCTGTTTCAACGTGTCCAACACCCACTTCTCGTACTCCTTATCATTTTTCATTGCCTCAAAGCCTGCCTCGGAAATGTTGATAGCGATGGAATCGCCCCACTGCGACGGATGCTGTTTGATCATGGAGATCTGGTCGTAAACATAGCTCTTGTACTCCTCCATGCTCATATCCTCCGTGGATACGCCGCCGGCCGCCGCTAGCTTTGCCGTCTCCTCCGTTATCGTGACGCTTCCCGATTTTTTCTCCGCCAGCGCCCGGAAATTTCCCTGCGCCTCCTTTGTCTCCTGCGTGTTTGTCATCTGCTCAAAACCCTTCACGTATCTGCTGTAGGCCCGCGTCAACGCATTTACCTGAAATGTACTCATTTAGCTCTCCTCCTTATATTTATATTGCAGCGGCACGCGTCGCCTGCCAATTCATCGCAGGACATCCTACCCTCAGTGGACAAGGGAAAAATGCTCAACGCAGCACCACTACGCCTTCGCTATTTCCTTTGCGCTCTCGAAAAAGCATCCTCACCAAAAGTAAAAGGTATTTCAATCGAGTTATTCGAGTTATACTAATGTGACCCATACTGCTCCTTCTGAACCATAACCGCGGCGTAAAAGACCTGGTTTTCTACGGTAAGCTCCATACTTCCAAAATACTTTTTTACCAGTGCCGCCACATTTTTCAAACCAATTCCATGCATTTCCCGGTCTTCCTTGCACGTCTGAGGCAGCCCGCTTTTTTCATCAAATACAACCGGATGGCTGCAGGGATTTTCTACCTCCAGCACAAAAAACTTTTTCTGCCATCCGCCGGAAAGCTTCACCCATCCGCCCGATTCTCCCCCGCACGCCTCCAACGCATTTGTCAGAAGATTACTCAGAATAATGCCCAGATCATAGGCGAACCCATCCTCCAGCTCTCCCACAGAAAATTCACACAAAAACCGAATGCCCCCGGAAAGTGCCCGAGCCGCCGCATCCGCGACAATCACATCTATCAGCTCACTTCCGGTGATAATCACCGGAGCGCTTCTTGTGACCTCCTTCGTCATCTGCCGAACATAATTTTTTGCGCCTGCATAATTCTCATTCTCCAGCAACCCCTCCAAAACACTCATATGCCCCCGCAGCTCGTGGCGAATGCTGCGGGTCTCATCCATGAGCCTGCGGCTTTCCTCCAGACGAAGCCGGAATGCCTCGTACTGTCTCTGCTCCACAAAACGTCCCCTGCGCTCCTCTTCCAGCGCCAGCATCTGACTGTAGCTTCCGATGGACACCCAGATACCCGCATAAAATAAAGTAGCCATCAACGGCACGATCCACAGATAAACCGGATATTCCTCATACAGGCTGAAATAATAATTCTCGCCCACAAAAAGCTGCAGGCGCAGCACCATCCGTCCAAACAAAACCCCCGTCACCGGCAGTATGAGTAACGTCAAAAGCTCCCGCGTCTTTAACTGCCGCATGCACTGCCGGATCTTTTTTGCAATGAACCAGGTCAAACCGCCCATGAGCACGATGCGCAAAACAGCCGTAAACCCGTAGAGCCACATCAGATGAAGCAGCATCTTTGGTAAGGATTCTTCCTGCAAAAGCAGCCGATTGGCATACATGCTTCCCACCGAATAAAGACTGTCCGCAATCAAAAAGCTGAGCTGGTTCACACAATACCAGGTAACCGTCAAAAATGCCAGAAACACCGACGGACGCCGCTTCCGATACCAGTCAGGGATCAGCAGAACAACACAGATCAGCAGGTAGCCCACCCACATCGGAATATCAAAAATCAAAAGCCTGAGACCGTAAAATCCGCCATACAGTACAAGAGCCACCGCATAAATATGCCTTTTTTCCTTTCCTGTCTTCGCAAATGCTGCCAGAAACACCGCAAACAGATTCCCAAACACAAATATTTCTATGCCGAAAAGTATCTGCTGCACAACCTGAAACTCACCCTCGCCCAACAGCGTTCCCCCTTTCATTGGAAGAATGCCTTCCTCCCCGTAAAAATTTCAGATATGTTTTGGCAAAAGTATCATACTTATATCTGGACAAGGGGAGGCGCACCCCACCGACCAGTGTGACCTCGGTGCGGTTGTATGCCTCCACCTCTGACAGATTGACCAGATATCCTTTATGAATTCGGAAAAACCGTTCACAAAGCAACTGCTCCAGTTCCCCCATCTTTGCGTAGTACTCCAGGCGCTCATTATGCAGGTGCAAAATCACCTTGTGACCTGCGCCCTCTGCAAACGACAGCTCATCAACGCGGATCTCGCGCACTGCCGAACCGATGCGCACGGTAAAGCATCGGGGCTTTTGTTCCCGCTCGCAAATTCTTTCCGCGGCACGCTCACACACCTCAAAGAGCCTTCCCGGCTCCACGGGCTTTAGCAAATAGGCAAAGGCCTCCACATCAAACGCCTTATATACATACTGCTCATGCCCCGTCACAAAAATGATCATCGCCTCCCTGCCCTGCTGCCGCAGCCTTTGCGCAAGCTCCATACCGTCCATTTCACAGGAAAGCTCAATGTCCAGAAAATACAAATCAAAGGCATCCGCTGCAAGCAGCTCCTTTGGGGAATCAAATGTTTCGACCGCAATCTCCTTATTCCAGTTGAACAGCTGTGTCCGCAAAAGCTCCCGCACCGGGCGCTCATCATCGCAGATTGCAATCCGTATCATAATCCTCACCTCATTTTTACCTTTCGGTACATTAGAATTATCGTATTTTTTGTTTTTATACAAGAGACCAATGACGCAAACGGTATCTTTTATGGCACAAGCGGCAGAAAAGTAAAAGCAGAGAAACCAAACCGGCTTCCCTGCCCTATGCAGCACACCCGACAGATCGGGCTATGGTAGTACTTCCTCTTTTTGATATGCCTGAAAACGTTTTTTTACTTCCTTGTAACGCGCTTTCGGAACAGAAAGCTGCTCCCCGTTTTCAAGTCTCAGCACATAACTGCTGATCTTTTCTATATAGCGCATATTCACCAGAAAGCTCTGATGGCACCGCAGAAAATCTCCCTCCGAAAAATCTGTCTCCAGCTCATCCAGCTTGCGGTAAATGCTGAGCATCCGCCCGTCTGTCAGATGAAAATAGTTCTTATGTCCCTTCGTCTCAATATACAGGACAAGCTCTTCCTGCAGCGTCTCGTCACCCTCCACAAAATGGTATCCGCGCAACAATCTGTTTTGTTTTTTTTCTACGTCTCTGCTGTCTGCACAAATTGTTTCACTCATAGCCCTATTCCTTCTTGCACGCGGCCGCCGCCGCTTTTTTACAATCAGACTTTTTTCTGACTAATATATCGACAAAAAAAGATATTGGCTTATGGCAATGTCATGAAACGACCATTTACGTGTGTAAATAATTTATATGTCGGCTCAATTTCTCTGTGGTTCCCCGCCTTTTCTAAAGCCGCTCATCAATGATCTGTCCCGGTTTTTGATCTTTCCCTGTTTTCCGTGCAAGCTCCTCAGCCATCGCGGCATCATCCTCAGGCACAGCAATTCCTGCATCGGGTTTTAAATCCACGGCCTGTCCGGTCGCTTTGCTCTCCTTCGCATCCCGGTCCTTCTCCTGCTCGTCGTTTTCCTTTTCGGCTACCTCGTCTAATTTTTCATTCGCCTCTGCAAGCGTCTTAATCTGCGTGCCAATGACATCGTCCATCCGCTTTTCCAAATCGGAAAGCCTTTCTTCCTTTTTCGCAGTATTCACGCCGCGGGCACGATCCGTGCTGATCTCGCTGGCAAGCACATGTTTCTCGCCTTCCATACGGGTAACGACACCGCCGCCGGTACTTGCCTGTTTGATTGCAGAATCCGCTGCGAGCATAGCATTCATGCGGTCCTTTGAAAATCCGCCTTTTTGCTCCCGCTCCTTCTCCTGTTTATCCAATCCGTTTTCCTGCGCTTCCCGTTCCCTCTTCTGTCGGGCTTCTTCCGCCTGCTTCCTGCGAACCTCCATTTCGTGCTGACGAAGCTGCTGGTTCAAATCCGAGATCTGCTTTTGAAGCTCCTGACGCTTCTTCATCTTATCCTCAGGGGACATCTGCTCGTTTTTCGCCAGATCCTGCATCTGCTTCTGAGCATTTTCAATCTGCTTCTGCAGGCTCTTGCTGATGGCATCCACCTTCTGCGCGCCTGATTTCAAAGCTGAAGCCGATCCTGCATGAATTCCTTCCACTCTCATTTTTTCGTCTCCTTTCCGATAACGCCCTCCTTCCCAGGCAGTTACCTTTCCCCGGTATACTTGCTACCGGTCTACTTCCATGTAAATTGAATGTGTCAACATTTATATCGGAAAAGCA
>CASCGD010000052.1 GCA_949132985.1 uncultured Lachnospiraceae bacterium | reverse complement strand
GGCTGCTTTAGCAGCATGTTGAACCTACCGGCTTTAGCCGGTAGTGGTTCAGTTCCCGGCGCTGTTCAGCGCGATTGTGGTAGGTTTTATCTGGTCTTATGTGTACATGCCGGAGGCAGGTATGATTGCAAACCTGATCTCTATGCTTGGCGGGGACGGAGCTGCATTTAATCCGCTTGGGAATTATAGGACGGCCCTGTTTGCCATCGCCTTTGTGGAGATCTGGAAGGGCTTTGGTACGACCATGATCATTTATCTGGCCGGGCTGCAGACCGTGGACGAGAGCTTGCTTGAGGCGGCCAGCATTGACGGCTGTACGGAGTGGCAGAAGATTCGCTTTGTGAAATTGCCTTTGATTTCCGCAACGATTACCATCAATGTAATTTTGTCCGTGATTGCAGGATTAAAGGCATTTGATTATTCGTTTATCATGACCAACGGCGGACCCGGAAAGTCGACCAAGACGTTAATGTTCCAGGTTTATGAAACGGCGTTTACGGATCAGAAAATGGGGCGCGCGAGCGCATTTTCCGTGCTGGCCTTTGCATTTATTATCATTGTTACCGTATTGATGCTGATCTATATGAATAAGAAGGAGGTAGAGCTATAATGAGTAACCAGAATCAGGAAGCAAATGGTAAATCCATGCGTGCGTTAAGAATGGCTCTGCTGTATGTGGCGATTATCATTTTTTGTGTGATTGTAATATCACCTCTGGTGATTGTCTTCTCCAGCTCCCTGCGAACCCCCGGGAACCAGAGATCGCCGCTGAATTTATTCATAGAGTTTTCCGGTGCCAGCTATGCGCAGGCCTTCACCAACATGAATTATCCAATGCAGCTGTTAAACAGTGTTATGACAACAGCGGGTTCCGTTCTGTGCATCGTAATTTTTGCGACAATGGCAGCATACCCGATCGGACGTATCAAATCGAAAACGGCGAAATTCTTGTATTACTTCTTCATTTCCGGTCTGATTATCCCCTCGCAGATGGTTATCGTGCCGATTGCGCAGACTTTAAACCGGATGGGAATCCCGAACACGAGATTTACACCGATGATCATGTTTATCACCTGCTCTCTTCCCTTCTCCGTATTCTTGTTCTCGGGTTTTATGAAGGGTGTGCCGGTGGAGATTGAGGAATCGGCTTATCTGGAGGGCGCTTCGTTGCCCCGGCGTTTTGCAACCGTTGTATTTCCGTTGCTGCAGCCGGCGATCGTTTCCTGTGTCATCACACAGGGACTCTGGATCTGGAACGACTACTTTTATCCGATGGTATTTATCTCCAAGAAGGCACAGTATTCTCTTCCGGTGGGCATGCTGCAGTTTTTGGGCGATAAAGAAAACCCGGCCCAGTGGAACGTGCTGTTTGCTGCCTGCGTACTCTGTGCGCTGCCGCTGGTTGCTATATTCTTAGCTTTGCAGAAGCAGTTCGTCAACGGAATTGCGGCGGGAGCTGTCAAGGGATAGTGAATTTAAGATAATGAAAAAAAATAATCTTGGCTATATTTGGGAATTTTATAAATGGCAAATTCTGGCTGTGGGTGTTGCGGCGGTTCTCGGCATCTATCTGCTGTGCGTGGCTCTGCTGAAAAAGGAGTGTGCGCTCTTTGTCATGCTGCTTGACTGTCATACAAATGTCAGCCAGGAGCAGATGGAGCAGGAGCTGCTGCAGGCTCTGCAGCTCGACCAAAAGGAGTATACCGTTTCCGTTCAAAACGAGTTGATGATCTCGGATACGGATGGGGGGACTTACGCGATGACGAGCCTTTCCCGGTTTTTGTCAGATGTGGGAAGTGAAAAGCTGGACGTGTGCGGCATGCTGGAATACGATTTTTTAAAATATGATGCGTCGAATACGTTTTTGGATCTGAGGGAATGTCTGGACGAGACACAGCTTCAAAATCTGGACGACAGTCTTCTTGTCACGGAGGATGGACGCATTGCAGGAATTTACGCCGACGGGCTTCCCGGTATGAAAAAAGACGGCTGTTATGATGCCGCGGGCAGCCGGGGTGTGGTCGGCGTTGTTTATAATACGAAACATATAGATGCGGCAGGTGCATATCTGACGTATCTTATGGAGGGGTCGTCAACGATTCTGCTGTAAGCGATGAAGTGTTTCACTCGTGTGACAGCCGTCGGGTATCCGCGTAGACGGAGGTTATCTGGTTTGCTGTCCACGAAAATTAAGGAGAAGGATTATGGGTATATTTGCGGTAGACGGGAAACTTGCAGTTTTTTTAAACAGGCTGGGGAGCCTGATTGTGCTGAATCTGTTGACGGTTGTGTGCTGCATTCCGGTTATCACGGCGGGAGCAGCGATGACAGCGCTGTACTCGATGACGCTTCGGCTGACACGAGGGGAAGAGGAGCAGGTTGTAGGAAATTACCTGAAAGCATTCCGCGATAATTTTAAGCAGGCCACGCTTCTCTGGCTGATTGGCGGAGGTATCCTCCTGTTTATGGCGTTTGATATATGGCTGCTGCGTTCCCTGACCGGAACCTTTGGTCAGGTTTACCGTATTATTTTATTTGTATTGCTGTTGTTTTTTGTGATGGTGCTGATTCACGCTTTTGCCGTGCTTGCAAGGTTTGACAATACGACACGCAACACGGTAAAAAATGCGTTGCTGTTTTGCGCGGGGCATATCGGCCCTGCATGTCTGATGGTGGCGGTGGCGCTGATTCCGGTCATTTTGCTCACGGTGTCCTATCGGTTTTTGTCGGTGGGCATATTAATTGGAATCTCCGGTCCGGCTTATCTGGAAAGCATGTATTTTACACCGCTGTTTCGGACTTATGAGGGCGACGCCGCAGATGAAAAGTAATCAGGATGAGAACCTAAGGTGTACGAAAAGTACGCCTTTTGTGATATTATTTGGGAGGTTTTGCGCTCAGTGGATATGAAGTTTTTGCGTTCACAGAGGGTGTTGAAGGATCCGGAGTGTATCAGGTTGAAAATGAAGGGAAAAGATATGGAAGAGAATATGAAAAGTAAAAATGGGAAGCCGTTTGCAGTCGTAAATATTCGTGTGAATGAGATGAAGGAGCCTCTGGGCCTGGATGAGAAGTCACCTGTTTTTTCGTGGCAGTTTTTTTCCGCTGAAAATAATATGGTACAGACAAAGGTTCAGGTGAGTGTCAGACGCTGCGTGGACAACACCCTTTTCTGGGACAGCGGCGAGCTGGAGACAAACCGTTCGATCGGTATTACTTACGCAGGCGCAAAGCTGGAACCGGAAACGAGATATGAGGTTTTTGTAAAAGCATGGAACCAAAATGGTATGACGGCGGAGGGCAGTACCTGGTTTGAAACAGGTCTGCTCTGCACCGGCAAAAAGGCGTGGGAAGGTGCGCAGTGGATCGGTGCGCCGGAATATGCCGTGGCGAGCGATACCATCGGAGTTTTTGTTTTACATAGTACGATTTCCATGAGGAAGGCGGGAAGGGCCGGTATCGTTTTCGGTGCAAATGATTGGCGGCTTTTGGACAAAACAAAAAACGAATCTTTGCTGGAGGGAAAAAATTATATTCGGTTTGTACTGGATACAAAGACACTTCCGGCAAAGGTGGAGATTTACCGTGTGGGCTATGCGGCTGCAGACCGGGCAGATCAACCGCTTTTTACGCTTCCGGCGGTGAGTCTTGCCACGGGCAAACCTCTCATCACGGAGGAGAACAGGTGTAAGCCGCACAGGCTGACAGTGGATGTGGCCGGAAATGTGGCATATACCTGTCTGGACGGTGAGAGAATCGGACCGGAGGATGCCCCGGTGCAGTTAAATCCTCTTGGAATGCGGGATGTCACCACGTTTCCGCGGCTTTGCTGCATCGGGTATTATGCCGGGGAAGAAACGGAGGCAGAGTTTGACGGACTGCATGTGCACCATCGGCGGACACCTTCGCAGGAATTTTATACGCTGGAAGGGGATACGCTGATCGGAGAAAACGAAAAACTGGTTGATCCCAGTTGTCATGGCCTGCCAATGCTTCGCAGAAGCTTCTCTGTAAAGGGTCGGGTAGCGCAGGCCAGGCTTTATGCTACTGCCCGGGGGATTTATGAATGCAGTATCAACGGGCAGCGGGTAAGTGAAGCGTATTTTGCGCCGGGGGCCAGCCAGTACGATAAGCATCTCATGTATCAGACGTTCGATGTGACAAAGCTTTTGTCGGAGGGAGAAAACGGCATTGGATGTGTGCTGTCGTCCGGTTGGTGGAGCGATTCTTCTACATTTTTTGTATCCAATTATAATTATTGGGGGGATCGTATGAGCTTCCTCTGTAAGCTTGTAATCCGGTATGAGGACGGACAAAGAGAGGTTTTGGTTACCGATACGCAGAACTGGCAGTATAACGGGGAAGGACCTTACCGATATGCGGGTTTTTTTAATGGCGAGCAGTATGATGCACGAAGGGCGGATCTGTATCATAATTTTTCAAAGATCGGCTTTTTGTCGGAGGACAAAAAGCCGCCTGTAGTGATTGAACCGAGTGTCATTGAGGAGCAGGAAGGTATCTTTCCGGGCGCGGCTGTTTGGCCGAAATTAAATGACACAGAGCCAAAACTGGTTGGAAATTATCAGGCGCCGGTGAAGGAAATCGAACGGATTACGGCAAAGTCCGTGACTGAGCCGATGCCGGGTGTGTATATCTATGACCTGCAACAGGAGATTGCGGGTGTTCCGGTTTTGAAATTTCACGAAAAGAGAGGAACAAGAGTCGTGATCCGTTATGGGGAGATGCTATATCCGCCTCTGGAGAGATATGGGGAGCTGGCAGGATGTATGCTGCAGGCAAATTTGCGTGAGGCATCCAATACGGATATCTATATTTGCAGTGGCGAGGAAGAGGAGATCTACCAGCCCCGGTTTACATTTCACGGATTTCGCTATATTGAGATCAGCGGGGTAGATCAGCCTCCGGCTCCTGAAGATGTGCAGGGGATTTTGCTCTCAAGCGTGGAAAAGATCACAGGAACATTTACCTGTGATCACGAGCTGTTGAACCGTTTTGTAAAAAATGTGTGCTACAGCCTGTACTGCAATTTTATCAGCATTCCGACAGATTGTCCTCAGAGGAATGAGCGGATGGGATGGATGGGGGATACGCATATTTTCTGTCGTACTGCAAATTATCAGAGCAATGTAAAAAATTTCTATCTGCGGAATCTGCAGGCGATGGCGGATATGCAGACAAAGGACGGACGCCTGCCGAGTATTGCACCCTTTGGCGGCGGCTTCGGCGGCTTAACCTATGAGAGCGCTATGATTCTGGTGGTCTACGAGCTGTATGAGCAGTACGGAGATCTGCAGGTGATAAAAAGCTTTTACGGTCCGATGAAACGGTGGATGGAGGCAGTCAGGCGTGCGAAGCTTCCGGGAATTACCGATGAAACATCCCCGGCATGGCTGGGAGACTGGCTCGCGCCCGAGCCTTGCGACGATCATCTGCTCTGGAATGCGTTTTACTATCGGAATGCGCGGTATATGCAGCTTTTTGCGGAAAAGCTGCATATACCGGAGGATGCCGGGATGTATGCACGGGAAGCGGAGCGGACAAAAAAATATTGGAATGAGACTTTTGTGGATAAAGAAAGCAAGCGGACGAGAAATGCGGATGGAAGCATCTGTGATGTGCAGGGAAGCTATTCTGTGGGATTGAGCTGCGATGTATTTGATGAGGACTCCTGTGAGGCAGCTTTTGGGCACCTGGCACGGAAAACAATAGAGGGGGATTACACGATTCAGACCGGGTTTTTCGGTACGGAGCCGATCAATCCGATGCTGAGCCTCGGCGGCTACAGTGATCTGGCGTACCGTACAATGACACAGACGAAATATCCGAGCTGGCTCTATCCGGTGACGCAGGGTGCCACCACGATCTGGGAGCGGTGGAACAGCTTTACAAAAGAGGAGGGCTTTGGTGAAAACAATTCTATGAACAGTTTTAATCACTATTCACTTGGCAGTGTCTTAAACTGGCTCTATGAAAATGTGCTTGGCATAAAGCGGGATACGGATTATCCTGGTTATGAGCACTTTGTTCTTCAGCCTGAAATCGGGGTTTTTGGCTGCGCGAAGGGCGGCATCCATACGCCATTCGGAAAAATAGAGAGTGCCTGGGAGCGGCGTGAGGATCACGTTTTATATACATGTACAATCCCGCCGAATACCTCGGCGGACGTAATGCTGGGAAGTGAACACAGGAAACTGGGAAGCGGTACTTATACTCTGGAAATAAAAATTTGACGGGAAAGCGTTGTTACTGACTGTAAGGCAGTAGCAGCGCTTGTTATTTTTCGCGCCCGGCTTTTTGCAGATTACACAGTTTTTCTGGTTCCCCTTTTAAAATAGTTGCCGGAGGTGTATAATGTTTGCAGTGTATCTACAGGAGGGCATTTGAGGTGCGAAGTGAATCAGATTATGATGATTATTATATGATATCGAAAAAGGAAGTGGAAGAGCAAATACGGGATGCGCAATTTTTCTATAATGGTGCTGTAGAATATTTAAATTGCGATTAAAAAACAGTTCGATCATTTTAAGAAAGGTGCACGATCTATGAGAATTGTACTATTTTATTCGGGTGTGGATTCGTTTAACTATTTTACGGATCAGCTTTGCGGAGAGTTTATGCGCAAGGGTCACGAGGTTTTTGTACTGAATCTGCAAAATCCGCCAAAGAGCGATCCACATTCATACCGCTGTTTTGCGGAGTTCTTAAACAAAAAGGTGGACATGGCTGTCGGCTTTGACGGGTTTGGGATCAAGGACGAGCTGTTTATCGAGCTGTGGGATGAGCTGAATGTGAAGACGGTCAACATTCTGATGGACCATCCGCTGCGCTTTCATCCGACGATGGAGCGCCACCCGAAACGCTATATCCAGTTCTGCTGCGACGAAAATCATGTCTCCTATGTAAAAAGATATTTTTCGGACTGCGTGGACGAGGTGGCGTTTCTGCCCCATGCAGGGACATATGATCCGCAGGCTGCGCATAAGCCCTATGCCGACCGCAAATACGATATTCTTTTTTCCGGTACGTATTATCGGCCGCAAGAGCAGCGAAAAAGAATAGCCGAGTACTTCCCTGAGGGGAGCACAATGCATCAGTTTTACATGGAGATGGCAGATTACATGCTCGCGCACAGCGATGTGACAACGGAGCAGGCAGCCCTCGATACGATCGAGCGAACGGGCCTACAGGTGCAGGGCAGTCAGCTGAAGACGATTTTCCGCTGCAGTGAACCGCTGGACTGGATGGCGCGCATGTATCAGAGAGAGCGCGTTGTGCAGACGCTGGCGGAGGCCGGGCTTGATGTGTGGCTGCTTGGCAGGGGATGGGAAAACCATCCGTGCGCACGGCTTCCGAACGTGCATCGGATCGACGACCGGATTCCGTTTGCACAGACGCTGCCCTACATGGCGGATGCGAAGATCAATCTGAACGTTATGCCGTGGTTTAAGGCAGGGACCCATGACCGCATCTTTAATATTCTGCTTCGGCATTCGCTGCCTCTGACGGATTCCAGTGAATGGATTGACAAAAATTTTAAGGCGGGAGAGGAGCTGGCGCTCTACGATTTAAGGGAGCTTGAAAAGCTGCCGGAGCTCGCGCGGGGATTGCTGGAGGATGAAAGAAAAGCGGAGTGCATGATAGATAAGGGATATGAAAAAGTGAAAGCGCATTATACATGGGTAAACTGTGCGGATCGGATCTTGCAGGCAAGCAGTATGGGGGGAATTTGACGATGGGATTTGATGAGTCATTTTTAAAGGAAGAGACACGCTGCGGATTTTTGGTGACCGAGAAGCGGAAAAAGATCTGGCGGACAGAACTGGAGCTTCTGGCAAGGCTGGATGAGGTGTGCAAAAAGTATGGACTCTCCTATTTTGCGGAATATGGGACGATGCTGGGGGCGGTGCGTCATCACGGGTTTGTCCCGTGGGACGACGACATCGATGTGATGATGTTCCGGGAGGATTACATGAAGCTCCAGGAGGTTGCGCCGACGGAGTTTCAGGAGCCATATTTTTTCCAGAACACGTATACGGACCTCGTTGTGTGGGGATTTTCCAAGCTGCGTGATGACCGCACGACGGGTATCGAGTTTGCAGATATGAGTCCGGATTTTCACCAGGGCATCTTTATCGACATCAAACCTTTTGACGACGTACCGGACGGAAAGGATTTTGGGGAAACGATCTTGCAGGTTCAGCGGGAGGCGTGGCAGACAGTCGCGAATTCGCAGCGGATGCGCTATTACGTGTCTGAGGGTGTCCCGTTTGCGCTTGGCACCGACATTTTGGAGGAATTGCTGAATCTTCCGGTTCGGGAGCGGTATCGCGAATTTGAAAAGCTGAATCTCTCCTACGCCGGAATGTCGGAGCGGGTGAATTTTATTGTGACCGCAATCTGCAAAGGACTCAACAGCCGCAAACGGGAGTGGTATCGGGAGACGATCGATTTACCCTTCGAGTATACGACGGTTCCCGTTCCGGCCGGGTATGATGAAATATTAAAAATACAATATGGGGACTATCACAGGTTCGTGCCGGGTGGATCGCTGCACGAGCATACGTTTTTTGACCCGGATGTGCCCTACCGGTATTACATGGAGCACCCGGAGAAGATGACGGATTATGAGATATGATATTCCGGTATGAGACAACATAAAAATTTTTTGAAAGAATCGTGAAAGATGTTTTGGAATTTCCTGCGGCAGTATGACCGCGGGTAAAATGGACAGGAGGAAGCGGTACATGATAACGAAAAACAATAAGAGAAACTACGGACGGCGTTTTTTGGCAGCAGTTCTTGCACTTCATATTTTTTTGAGCTTTTCCACAGAGATATGGGCTGCTTCGGGACAGGGCGAATCTGACATATGGGAGAGTAGTTTGATATACCAGCTGGAATCCCCGATAACTGCAGAGGCCGTAAAGGATGGAATTAAAGTAAGCTGGAAGAAAAACAAGAAGGTAAAGAAGTATGAGCTGTACCGGAAACAGGCCGGCACGTCAAAATATAAGCAGATCGGAACGACAAAGAAAAACAGCTTTACAGATAAGAAGGCGAAGTATGGCGTAACTTATGCATATAAAATCCGCGCAATCATAGTTGCAGATGGCGGGAAACATATCAGCGATTTCAGCGAACCGCGGGTATGCCGTTCTTTCCATATAGATCCGTCAAAGCCTATGGTGGCAGTGACCTATGACGACGGTCCGAGCCAATACACATCACAGATTTTGGATACGTTGAAAAAAAATAATGCGCGGGCTACGTTTTTTGAAGTCGGGTATATGGTGGGAAGGTATCCGAATGCAGTAAAGCGGATAGACGAGATGGGCTGTGAGCTTGGAAATCACTCTTATGACCATGCAAATCTGGGGACTGCCGATGCCGCAAAGGTTCAGTCACAGCTGAGCCGGATGGACAAAGAAATTAAAAAATTGACAGGAAAGGTTCCTGAGCTTATCCGGCCTCCTTATGGTTCCATCGGGAACAATCTTAAAAATTATGCAAAGCGCCCTCTGATTCTCTGGTCTATTGACACACTGGACTGGAAGACGAGAAATGCCGAAAGTGTTTATCAGAGTGTGATGGGTCAGGTGAAGGACGGCGATATCATTCTGATGCATGATGCCTATTTATCGACGGCAAATGCATCCAAACGGATCATACCGGAGCTGAAAAAGCGCGGCTACCAGCTGGTGACGGTTTCAGAGCTTGCGAGGTATAAGAAGGTTACGCTGCGCGCGGGGCAAAAATATTTTAAAATGTAAAGAATGTTTTTGCGGCATTTGACAAAATGCCGGAAAGCCGTTATAATAAAGACTCCGGGCAGCTGGGGTGTTAGCGGTACCCTGTACCAGCAATCCGCTATAGCTGGAGTGATATTCTGCCCCGGGTCTTTTCATTGTGAAGCAGCCCCCTGTAAGCGGCGTTGATGTTTGGGTCTCGCGCAATAGGAACCTGCGAACCGTGTCAGGTCAGGAATGGAGCAGCACTAAACAGGACCTTCTATGTGCCGTGAGGGTGCCTGGGCTGAGCTGGCTGCAGGGGTAACGTTCATGGTGTGGATTCAAAGCAGAATGCCCGGTAAAAAGGAGTATTCGATTTTATGGGAACTATTTTAAAAAATAAATATTATCTTTACCTCACAGAATTTTTTGCCGGCATGAGCGTGATGGCGGTGGAGCTTGGGGCAAGTCGTCTGCTGGCGCCATATTTCAGTTCTTCTCAGATTGTGTGGACGATTATCATCGGTACGATCATGATCGCGATGGCGCTGGGTAATATATGGGGCGGGCGCTCGGCGGACAAAAATCCGAATCCGGACAAGCTCTATCAGAGACTTTTCGTGGCGGCGATCTGGATTGCTGCGATTCCGCTGGTGGGAAAATATATCATACTTGGGATTTCAGGGTTGCTGGTGCTTACCGTCAGCAACAATTTTTTAATTTTGGCGGCATTTATCGCGTGTATGGTAGTTTTTGTTTATCCGCTGTTTTTGCTGGGGACGGTTACGCCGTCGCTGGTGAAATATACGGTTGATTCCCTCGATGAGAGCGGAAGTACGGTGGGTACGCTGGGTGCGTTTAATACGATCGGAAGTATTCTGGGGACGTTTCTGCCGACCTTTGTGACAATTCCGGCGGTGGGAACAGCGATTACATTTTTGATTTTCTCCGGTGTGCTTCTGGTTCTTAGTCTGGTTTACTTCATCAGCAAAAGAAGCGGGAAGAAGCTGTGCGCGCTAGCGCTTGTGCTTTTTTTGCTCTGCTCGGTGTTCGGACATTCGGATAGTTTTGCGTTTTGGGAAAGTGATCTTGTCTATGAGGGCGAATCCATTTACAATTATTTGCAGGTGAAGGAAACGGACCGGCGCGTGATTCTCTCAACAAATGTGCTTTTCGGTGTGCAGTCGGTCAGGATGAAGGAGCCTGGACTGACCGGTATGTATTATGATTATGCGCTGGCGGCTCCGTTTCTGGCAGGCGTCATGCAGAAGGACAGTCTCAGTGATGTGCTGATTCTCGGTATGGGAACCGGCACTTTTGCTACTCAGTGCAGGAATTATTTTCCGGGTGTGCTAAATGTTGAGGGCGTCGAGATCGACCGGAGGATTACGGAGCTGGCGGGAAGCTACTTTGACCTTCCGGAGGACATTCCTGTGACGACCTATGACGGGAGGGCTTATTTGCAGGCGATTGACAAAAGCTACGATGTGATCATGGTGGATGCCTATCAGGACATTACGATTCCGTTTCAGATGTCGTCGTCGGAGTTTTTTACACAGGTAAAGGAGCACTTAAAGCCGGGAGGCGTGATGGTGGTGAATATGAATATGAAATCCGACGGAGAGGGGAGCATCAATGCGTATCTGTCGGATACGATCGCCAGCGTGTTTGACCAGGTTTATACCGTAGACGTGGCAAATAATACAAACCGCGAGCTGTTCGCGTCGGACAATGCGGATATGCTGGATCTGATGAACGAGGGCGTCGCATCGCTGCGCAACGGAGAGCTTGCTGCGATGATGAAAATCGTATCGGGAGCGCTGGTGAACTATGAGGCGGGAAATCTGATCCTTACGGATGACAAAGCGCCGGTGGAGATGCTGGGAATGCGCGCGATCGACGAGATTATACGGGATGAGATCAGCTATTATAAAGAAATATTTAAAAGGGACGGTATCGGGGGGCTTTTAAATTCGTTCTGACAGGACAATAAGAATTGTACAAAAAAGGCGGCATCCATTTTACGTGATATGTAAAAGGATGCCGCCTTTTTTATAGTCTCTTACATTGTCTAAGCGTTTTCTGATGTTGAAAATCGTTCCCCGCCCGCTATTTTCCGATTTTCAGGCTGTAAACGTACATGGTGTTGTTTTTGGTGCTGTTTCCGGTCCAATATACTGTTTTCCCGCTGAAAACAGGTGTTTCACAGGGGTTCAAATGTGCGGTGGAGGAATATTTCGTCCTTTTTATGGTGACAGTCCCGTTTTGATCAACGACCAGATAATAAATGCCGTCATAAGAACTGTTTTTGTACAGCTCGTAGAGGATGATCGTGCTGCCGTTGCCGTCGGATACCGCCTGCGGATATTTGATCGTGCATTTTTTTGAATGGCTTGTGAGCCATTTCACACCGTAATCGGTCACCTTTTTATCGCCGTTGGGACCGGAATATCCGCTTCTCGTTCCGGAGGTCACGTATGCGGAGGGCGTGCGTAAGTCCTTTGTCGGATCAAAAATCTGGATAAAGAGCTGTTCCGTCTCGGAGGCAGCTTTTTTATTGAGTGATTTTGCGGATGAAGCGATGAGCGCGACGCTGTTATGATCGATTGTCACAAGGTCACCCATATGCGCAAAGTTATTGTTCAGCGCGGACATATCCCAGCGGTCAAGCGTTCCTTTTTTCACCCAAAAATGAAACGTATTGCCGGTTATGTTTGTAGCGGAGGACAGATCCGTAACGGCACTGACCGTAAACGCCCGGTCATAGCAGTCTCCCTCGCTTGCGAAAACAAACCCGTTGTTATAGGGAATCGCCCGCTGTGCAAAGGAATGGGATTCATAAATATTCCCTGCGTCCGCCCTGGTCATGGTGTTGGTGTTGATGACAAACACGGAATTGCTCTGGTGTCCGCTGTACATGTTCCTTGCATAGTTTACGACCAGGTAATCACCGTTTATGGCAATATCGCAGTTTCCGCCGCTAAAAGGCGTTTTTGTGTTATAGTCGTCGGGATACCAATAGTCAAGGCTGGAGTTCCCGTTATCTCCGATCGTTTTCAGGAGAGTTCCGTTTTTATCGTATTTTGAGATAAAAACCGTTTCCCTGGTTTGGTCGTCGGAAGTGTTTGCTCTGCCGCATACAAGGTAATAATTCCCATTGCTGTCGCAGGTAACCCCGCCGAAGATGGGATATTCCATCTGTAAAGTGGTCTTTTTCTTCTGCGGTTTTCCGTTTTTGGTTTTCACGACGGTGACTGTTTTTTTGTTATAGTATGCGAAACAAAAATTTCCGTCGCTGTCCAAAAACTGTGAGACGTTTGAGACTCCTTCCCAGTTGTTGTACTCATCCTTTGCGAGAATGTTATATTTTATGCCGGTGTTCTTTGAGCCATAGGTATCTGCATAAGCGATCGTCTGCGGTGTAATAACCATAAAGGAAAAAATCAGGGCAAACAGACAAATGCTTTGCAGATGTTTTGAAACTTTTTTGCCATACATAAAAAAGCCTCCTCTTATTTTGCCTTCTTCATCTTATAGCTGCCGGAGCTGTTGCGCAACGCATTGATGATCGTTCCGACGGAGCAGATAAGCGTCAGGAAATATCCGATACCGAGATCTCTGTAAAAATACGGCAGCGCTTCTGCTTTTACGATAATGTCATGCAGTCCGCGGTATGTATCTGTGAACGAATAGCCGTACGGCTTAAGTTCATCATAAACATCCCACGCCCAGGAAATGTTGTTGGCAAAGTAGATCATGACAACGGAGATAAGGACACTTATAATTACGCCTTTCACATCCAGTGCTCTGCCAAACATTTCATATCCCTTCATAGCGCAGATGACGGTGATAGCTCCTGCGATTCCGGCGATATAACCGAGCTTGTAAATGCCGATCCACACAGCTGCACCGATGAGGGCGCCGAGCAATGCACCTACCAGGCCTGGAATAAGCGAGCTTTTCTGACTTTTGACCGCGGCTTTGTTGTCCTCAAGGCGCGCCTCGACCTCGCGGGAGCAATTTTCACAGAGCATCTGGTGTGCGTTGTTGATCTGATAGCAGTCAAGAGGCATTGTGGAATCGCCGCAATTCTGGCATCCGGGGGTAAAGCTCTGCATGGTAATGTATTGGACAACCGGATCGATAATTCCGTTGAAGATAGCCGGAATTTTTTTCGGCATCGCAGGAGAGGTGAGTTCAAGCTCAATAAAATGTTCGTAGCAGCTAAAGCCGTGGAAGTGCTTGCTGCCGGCTTTCTGGCTTTCAAGAAAGCTTGCGAGCGCCGATAATGCTTCTAGGCCGGGGGCGGAGGCGTTGATGGTCACGAAAAATATCTGTGCATTATTTACTGCACGCAGATCAAAAATAATCTGAAATCCGCGATATGTGCCACGGGCATAAGTCTTAAAGTCCGTCAGGCATCCGCCGAGAAGTTGATTTAAATCCTTGTTTCTGAACATCTTTTTTCCCTTCTTTCGTATATTTGTACCTGTTTGGAGTCCGCATGCTGTATTCCAAAGGGTACATCCTCATAAATAAACATGTATATAATAACATAGGAATATCAGTTATACAATTGGTTTTTCATTCCTGATTGCGCTTGTTTAGGGGAACTGCCAAATTTAGGTTGAGACTCAAAATAAAATCGTATATAATAGGATAGAAAGCATGTGACTGGAGAGGGTATTTCAACGGTTATGGTTATAATGTAATTAAGATACATTACAAAAATAACAAAAGCATGTTAAAAACGAGAAAGGAAGGGATGAAATGAAAAGAATTGGTTTATTGACAAGCGGGGGTGACTGTCAGGCATTAAATGCAGCGATGCGCGGAGTTGTAAAGGGTATGAGCGAAAGCACAAGAGATCTGGAAATGTACGGTTTCCTGAATGGTTACAAGGGTCTCATTTATGGAAACTATAAGCTTCTCACATCCGCAGACTTTTCCGGCATTCTGACAAAGGGCGGCACCATCCTCGGCTCGTCACGTCAGCCGTTCAAGCTGATGCGTGTACCGGATGAGAACGGACTCGACAAGGTCAAGGCGATGAAGCAGAATTATTACAAGCTAAATCTGGACTGTCTGGTTATTTTGGGCGGTAACGGTACGCAGAAAACCGCAAATTTGCTCCGTGAGGAGGGGCTGCATATTATCCACTTGCCGAAGACTATCGACAACGATATTTACGGCACGGACGTAACTTTCGGTTTTCAGAGTGCGATCAACATTGCATGTGATGCGATTGACTGTATCCATACCACCGCAGCGTCTCACGACCGCGTATTTATCGTGGAGGTTATGGGACACAAGGTAGGCTGGCTGACACTTTACGCAGGAATGGCTTCCGGCGCGGATATTATTTTGCTGCCTGAGATTCCCTATGATATTGACAAGATTGTGGATGGCATCGAAAAGCGCAAGAAAGCAGGCAAGGGATTCACGATTCTGGCGGTTGCAGAGGGAGCGATCTCCAAAAAGGATGCAAAGCTTTCCAAGAAAGAGCTGAAGAAAAAGATGGAAAACTACACGTATCCGTCTGTTTCCTATGAAATCGCAGATATGATTAACAAAAAGACCGGCATCGAAGTTCGCGTAACCGTTCCCGGGCATACACAGCGCGGCGGAAGTCCCTGTCCGTATGACCGCGTGCTTTGCACAAGACTCGGTGCTGAGGCCGCAAAGGCGATTATGGATGAGGACTACGGGCACATGATTGGAATGGTCAACGGAAAAGTGAAACGTGTTCCCCTCGGAGAGGTAGCGGGTAAGCTCAAGATGGTAAAGCCCGATTCCCAGATTATTAAAGAGGCAAAATATACAGGAATCAGTTTTGGTGATTAAGCATGGCATATACAGCGTTATACCGGAAATTCCGTCCAAATGAGTTTGAGGACGTAAAAGGGCAGGAGCATATCGTGACTACCCTGAAAAACCAAATAAAAGCAGACCGTATCGGACATGCGTACCTTTTTTGCGGTACGAGAGGAACCGGAAAGACGACTGTGGCGAAAATATTTGCAAAATCTGTCAACTGCGAGCATCCGGCAGACGGCAGTCCCTGCGGGGAGTGTTCTTCCTGCAGGGCCATCGCCGCCGGGAACTCGATGAATGTCATCGAGATTGATGCCGCTTCCAACAACGGTGTGGACAATATCCGTGAGATCAAGGAAGAGGTGAATTATTCGCCTACGGAAGGGCGTTTTAAGGTTTACATTATCGACGAGGTCCATATGCTCTCCATCGGAGCCTTCAATGCGCTTTTAAAAACGTTGGAGGAACCTCCCTCCTACGTTATTTTTATATTGGCGACCACGGAACCGCACAAAATTCCAATCACGATTTTATCTCGCTGCCAGAGATATGATTTCCGGCGCATCTCCATCGATACAATCGCGGCGCGCTTAAACGAACTGGCTGGACGTGAGGGTGTGGAAGCGGAGGAAAAGGCGATTCGTTACGTGGCGAAGGTGGCGGATGGTTCTATGCGCGACGCACTCAGTCTGTTAGACCAGTGTATCGCCTTTTATTTGGGGCAGAAGCTGACTTATGACCATGTGCTTGAGGTGCTCGGTGCGGTAGACACGGAGGTGTTTTCCGGCCTGCTCCGCAAAACTCTGGACAAAAATATAACAGGGGCAATTGCGCTTTTGGAGGAGCTGGTGATCCGGGGCAGGGATTTAGGACAGCTGGTGACGGACTTCACATGGTATCTGCGCAATCTCCTTCTGGTACAGAGCGCCGATAATATGGAGGAGATGTTAGATATATCCAGTGAGAATTTGAAAGTGCTCAAGGAAGAGGCAGGGATGGTCAGGCCGGAGACCCTGATGCGCTATATCCATGTTTTTTCGGAGCTGTCAAATCAGATCAGGTATTCTGCCCAGAAGCGGGTTTTGATCGAGATTGCCATCATCAAATTATGCAGGCCCGCGATGGAGCAGGATGTTTCCGCTCTTTTGCAGCGCATGGATGATTTGGAAAAAAAGATGGAAAGCGGGGGTTATGCAATCGAAGTGCCCGTAGCTGCCGGCACAGCTTTCGCAGAAACTGCTGCTCCTGTCCGAAAAAAACGGGAGCTTCCCAAAGCAGTACAGGAGGACGTGCGGCAGGTAGTGAAAAACTGGGATCTCGTGTTGGGTGATTTGAGTGGTCTGATCCGCAATTACCTTCGGCATGCGCTGCTCTCATCGGGTGACGGAAATGAATTGCTCATTGTGTTGGAGGATTCGGTTGCGTCCTCATTTCTGAATGAGAAGGAGCGCGTTGATGAAATTACGCAGGCAATTGAAAAAAATATAGGAAAACACGTATTGGTCCGCATTATTGCGAACGAGTCCGGGCAGTCCTCACAGGAGACATACGCGGATTTAAAGCAGTTGATTCAAATGGATATTGAAGTGGAAGAGAATTTGCAGGAAGAATTTTAATGTCAATTTAATATAAAGGAGGATTTCAGGATGGCGAAGAGAGGCGGATTTCCCGGCGGCATGCCCGGAAACATGAACAATCTTATGAAACAGGCGCAGAGAATGCAGCGCCAGATGGAGGAGGCCAGCAAGGAGATCGAGGAAAAGGAAATAACTGCGGCAGCAGGAGGCGGCGTAGTTGAGGTCACGGTATCCGGCAAAAAGGAAGTAACAAAGGTGAAGATTGATCCCGAGGCAGTGGACCCGGATGATGTGGAGATGCTGGAGGATTTGATTATGGCGGCGACCAACGAAGCTCTGCGGCAGATGGATGACTATTCTCAGCAGTCTATGGCGAAAATTACCGGCGGCATTGGCGGTATGGGTGGATTGGGCGGTCTGCCGTTCTAGGGTACTGTACCGTTCATATTCAGAAAGGAACAGGGAATTATGGACTATTACAGTAAACAGATCAATCAACTCGTGGAGGCATTGTCCATGCTTCCCGGTATCGGCTCAAAGACTGCACAGCGTCTGGCTTTTCACATTTTAAGCATGCCAAGGGAGGATGCAGAATGTCTGGCGACATCGATTTTGGAGGCGCGGAACAACGTGCGCTACTGCAGGGAGTGTTTTACATTGACAGACGATGAGCTGTGTCCGATTTGCAAAGACACAAGGCGTGACCACAAGGTCATTATGGTGGTGGAAAACACACGGGATATGGCAGCGTATGAAAAGACCGGAAAGTACGAGGGTGTCTACCATGTGCTTCACGGCGCAATCTCGCCCATGCTTGGTATCGGGCCGGGGGACATTCGTCTCAAAGAGCTGATGCAGCGCCTGCAGGCAGAGGTGAATGAAGTTATTATCGCGACAAATTCCTCGCTGGAGGGTGAGACAACCGCCATGTATATCAGTAAGCTGATCAAGCCGACAGGCATAAAGGTGACGCGCATTGCCAGCGGTGTGCCGGTTGGCGGTGATCTGGAATATATTGACGAGGTTACTTTGCTCCGTGCGCTGGAGGGCCGGACAGAGCTGTAAAGTGATACGGGTATGGGGATTTTCTCATTGCCCGTTTTTTTTATTGCCTTAACACACTTCGGCAAATTTTTTACATGCCCTATGTTACTGTAAAGACAAAAGCAGAAAAAGGGGGCATTTTTTATGGATAACAGTACGACAGACCACGGCGTGAAAGAGGACAGGCGCGGACTTCATTTACCGAAGAATATACGGCAGATCGGAAATATGCAGGGATCTGTCCGTATTTATATGGAGGATTACGTCTATACCTATCTGCATGGCAGCGGAAGGCCGGGATGGGCGCACCGCGGCAGTATCTTTCTTGGAGGACGGCAGCAGGGGAATGGACAGAAGTACATATTTATCAGCGGTTTGGTTCGGATTCCGGATGAGGCGTTTACCGACGGGGTACCGGAATTTACGGATTTAATCTGGGGCGGTATTTATCAGGAGATGAAGCAGTTTTATGAGGATGTGGAAATTCTTGGCTGGGGTATGGATGTGTCAGGTGCTTCCGCAAAGCTGACCGGTGATTTGGAACACATTCACCGGAAGGCCTTTCAGGGGCAGGACAAGCTGATCTTTCTGATGGATCTGCTGGAAAAGGAAGAGGCTTTCTACATTTATGAAAAGAATATGCTGCGCCGCAGAGATGGCTATTATGTCTACTATGAAAAAAATCCCGAAATGCAGGAATATATGATGCAGGGAAAAGCCGGGCGGGAGCAAAAGCCGGAGGTGGATCCCCAGCAGGCTGTTATATCGAATTATCGGGCGATCACCGCCGAAAACAGCAGGAAGGGCGGCAGGGGTTTTCGGGCGTTTGTATATGCGGCCAGTCTGGCACTTTTAGTCGCAGTATCGGCGATGGGTGTCAATATGATGAGCAACATCGGAAAAATTAACAGGCTCGAGGAAACGCTTTCTTTTCTGGAAACAGATAAAACGCAAGTGGAATCAGAGATAAAAACACAGCCGGGTCATACACCCGACGATACAGGGAAGCCGGAGGACACATCGAAAGAGGGAGTCGACGGAGAAGCAGATGCGGAAAATTCTCAGGAAAATCCGCAAAATACCACAGAGCCGGAGGAGTCTTTAGGGGATGAGCCTGCTGAGGAAGAGGACGAGGAACAGGAGCCGTCTGTTGAACCTCGGAGGGAAGAAGAGCCGGAAGAAAAACCGGAGGAAGAGCCGGAGGAGGACACGAAGGAGACGGCTGATTTTGCAGGGCAGGAATATTATATTGTAGAAAAAGGGGAAAGCCTGCTCTCCATTAGTAAGAAAATTTACGGTAAGGATTACACAGATGAGCTGTGTGAATTAAACGGGCTGGAGGATGCCAATAAAATATATGCGGGTCAGAAGCTTTTATTGTTGGATAAATAACACGATACGTGCTATAATATGAGCACTTGGCGAATGCAAGCCGAAGGCGAAGCATGAGGATCGTGCAAAGCACGGCTTTAGATTATAGAGAGAAGACGATCATGGCAGGCACACGAAAGCATAACCTCCGCACGGTGGAAGTGAACCGGGAGGATTTCAATAAAAAACTGAAAAACCACCGAAGACGTGTGGGAGTGCTTGTGATATTTGTACTCGCGCTCCTAGCATCAGCGGCGATTGCGGCATACATATACTTTGAAAATAAGGTTTATACCGGTTATGACGTGGTAAGCAGTATCAAACGGACAGACACCAGTGCCCCGGGATTTGCAAATTTTCAGGGGAAGCTGCTCAAATACACGAATGACGGCGCTCTTTACACGAATCTGGATGGCGGACTCATTTGGAACCAGACCTATGAAATGGACGAGCCCAGGCTGGAAATGCAGGGCAACTATGTGGCAATTTATGAGCTGAACGGTACGCAGGTATATATTCTGGATACTGTAAATCTGCAGGGTAGTATTAAGACAACGATGCCGATTCAGAAGGTCAGTATCGCCAGTCAGGGTGTGGTGGCGATTCTTATGGAAAATGACGGGACAAGCTATTTACAGGTTTGTGACAGAACCGGGAATGAGCTGGCATCTGGCGAGCTGCATGTGCAAAACAGCGGTTACCCTATGGACATTGCTTTATCCGAGGGTGGAGAGAAGCTGGCAGTTTCCATGCTGGATATCAGCGGGGGCAGTGTGAAGACCGTGATTGCTTTTTACAATTTTGGGACGGTTGGACAAAGCTCCATTGATAACATTGTCAGCTCCTATTCTTATGCAGATGTGGTAATTCCGCGGATTCGCTATTTGTCACAGGATACGATGGCAGCATTTGGCGATGACCGGGTAATTCTTTTCACCGGCGCACAAAAGCCTGCGGAGGGAAAGACGATAGAGCCGGCGGATGAGGTCAAAAGCATTTTTTATGATCAGAAGCATTTCGGTCTTGTTTACGACGGCGGAAGCGGTGGAAAGGATCATCGGCTGGAACTATATGATCTCTCAGGGGAACAGCGTATGAAGATTGATTTTGAGACAGAGTATACGGACATAGAGCTTCTGGCAAACGGAGAGATCTGTATATTAGGTGAGGATAGCTGCGAGATTTTCAATAAAAAAGGGATTTGCAAGTTTCAGCATCAGTTTCAAAATTATTTATATAAGGTGATACCCGGAAATTCACAAATTAGTTACACCTTTATTCTGGAAGGTGAGTCACAGAGGGTGAAGCTGAAATGATAGAGATAAGTAAAAATGCACTTCTGGCCGGGGCGTTAATCTGGCTTCTTGTCTGTTCACTGAGAGGATATTACAAAGGATTTCTGCGGGAAGCGTATACGGTAGCGGAGATCATTGTCGCATTGATTTTTTTGGTGGCTATGACGCGGCATGTCGCCATCTTTACAGGCGGCATACCGAATTTTGGAGGATTTCTTTTGATTCTCTTCGCGCTGCGCTGGATCGGAAGGATACTGGATGTGGTAAACCACATTCCCCTTCTCGGCGGCGTCAACCGCACGTTGGGTGTGCTGCTGGGTTTTCTGAAAGGTCTGCTGGTTTTGGGATTAATGTATAGCTGGCTGGGGAACAGTATCGCCATGAAATAGAAGGATGCATATAGAAGGATCGATATTTTATCTATTTACTGACGATTTGTGGAAATGGGACGAACGCTCTACGGAATAAATCCGGGATTGGATGATGTTTTCGCTGCAGCAAAGAGAATTGTGCTAAATACCGGCAGGGCAAAACAGCTTTAAACACAAAAGTAAGTGCCTTTGAGATGCCTGATGAAGGTATCTGAAAAAAATTTTAAAAAATTTGAAAATTGTTGTTGACAACTGGAAAATCATGTGCTATATTAAATGAGCTGTCGCTGATACGGCAGCAAAAAAAGGAAAAAGTACTTTGA
>CASCGD010000051.1 GCA_949132985.1 uncultured Lachnospiraceae bacterium | reverse complement strand
CAGAGCACCTGACTCTTAATCAGGGTGTCCAGGGTTCGAACCCCTGGAGGCGCATCAAGACCACAGAATTTGTTCTGTGGTCTTTTCATTATGTAGAATATTTTTCTAAATTTCCTAAATGACAAAAAGCATTTGATTGCTTTTAAAATTCTTCCAATAATGTTATAGTAAAAGTATAAAAAATTATATAGGAGGAATGATACAGTGAGATATGAGGTAATCGGCGATACAATGCCGGCAGTAGAAATAACTTTTGATCAGGCCGGGGAGTGTATGTATACACAGTCCGGCGGAATGGCATGGATGAGTGAGGGTGTGTCGATGGATTCGAACATGAAAGGCGGATTCGGAAGAAGCATCGGAAGAATGTTTTCCGGCGAATCACTTTTTATGGCAACCTATAAAGCGGACCGCCCGGGAGCTTCCATTGCCTTCGCATCAACTGTAGCAGGCGAGGTACTCCCGATAGATGTGGGTGCATGCGGCGGCCTGATTGCACAAAAGGGGGCATTCCTTTGTTCTGAAAATACAGTAGAGCTTGGGGTTGCGTTTACAAAAAAGCTGTCAGCGGGATTTTTCGGCGGCGAGGGCTTTATCCTGCAGGATATTCACGGACGTGGAATGGTTTTCCTGGAAATTGATGGAAATAGGGTTGAAAAGGTGCTGGCTCCGGGAGAGGTCATTAAAGTGGATACCGGAAATGTGGTTGCTTTTGAGAAATCCGTCAACTATGAGATCGAGACCGTCAAGGGTCTGAAAAATATCTTTTTCGGCGGCGAGGGATTATTCCTCACAAAGCTGACCGGACCCGGACGCATTATTTTACAGACTCAGAACTTCAATGAATTTGCCGGAAGGATCGCCAGATTCATTCCCTCAAAGTAAGCAAAGGTTCGCGAAGCAGTTCCTGTATATGTATTCAAGAAGAGGATTGGATAATATGAAGATAGCAGTTACTTATGAAAACGGGCAGGTATTCCAGCATTTTGGGCATACCGAGCAGTTTAAGGTGTATGAGATAGAGGACAATAAAATTGTCTCCTCCGAGGTTGTCGGGACAAACGGACAGGGCCACGGTGCGTTGGCGGGTTTTTTGTTTGGCGGCGGTGTGGATGTGCTCATCTGCGGCGGTATTGGTGGCGGTGCACGTGCGGCGTTAGCGGAGGCGGGGATTTCGCTCTATCCCGGTGCAAGCGGTGGTGCGGATGCTCAGGTGGAGGCATTTTTAGCCGGTAACCTGAATTATGACCCGGATACGATGTGTAACCACCATCATGAAGGTGGTGAGCATAACTGTGGAAGCCACGGCTGTGGAGAGCATGGCTGTCACGGTCATTAAGACAATAGAAAATATGGAGGTGAGCGATATGGATAATCGGGCAATGTATCGGTTAAGCTATGGATTATTTGTTTTAACGGCAAGGGAAGGGGAGAAGGATAACGGCTGTATCATCAATACTGCTGTTCAGGTTACGACTGAGCCGAACTGCATAACAATCGCAGTAAATAAAAAAAATTATACACATGATATGATTGTGCGTACAGGTGTGTTCAATGTGTCTGTTTTGACGGAAAAATCAAGCTTTGATACGTTTCGCCACTGGGGATTCCAGAGCGGTGCGAATGTGGACAAGACAAAGGAGATCACATTTTCCAGAGCGGACAACGGTGTTATCTATCTGACGCAGGAGACAAACGCTGTGATCTGTGCGCGGGTGGTAAGTACAGTAGATCTGGGTACGCACACGCTGTTTCTTGCGGATGTGACGGATGCGAAGGTGCTTGGTGACGATCCTTCTGCTACCTACGCATATTATCAGAGCAATATCAAGCAGGCACCGAAGGCAGCGCCTGAGAAAAAGGGATTTATCTGTACGGTGTGCGGTTATGTTTACGAGGGGGAGACGCTTCCTGAGGATTTTATCTGTCCTTGGTGCAAGCATCCGGCGTCTGATTTTAAGCCGCTGTAAGATGTGCGGCTGTTTGATGTCGGGCGAAACCGTTGTGAAATGTGCGGCTGTTTTACGTCGGGCGAAACCGTTGTAAAATGTGCGGCTGTTTTACATCGGGTGAAACCGTCTAAAGTGTGCGGCTGTTTTACGTTCGGCAAAGCTACTGTAAAAAATGCAGTTGCTCTGCGTTCGGTGAGACAGCCGTAAAAATATGAACCTGAGGGCAGCAACAGAAACGGGAGGGAGACAAGGCATGCAGTTGTTGATCAAACAGAGGGTATTCTCGTGGACGGATTCTTATGATATTTATGACGAGAGCGGTAATGCAAAATATTTTGTGAAAGCGGAGATTTTAGCTCTGGGTCATCAGCTTCATGTGTATGATGCGAATGGCTGTGAGATTGGTGTCATTCATCAGAAGCTTTTCAGGCTGTTGCCCGAATTTGAAATCGAGATGAACGGCTACACAATCGGTCAGATACAAAAGCAGTTTACGTTATTTTTTCCGCGCTATGATATTGATTTTAACGGATGGCGTGTAGAGGGCGATCTCATGGGATGGGATTACGATGTGTATTCCGGAAACCGTGCTATCATACATATCTCAAAAGAACTTTTGCGCTGGGGAGACACGTATGTGATTGATTTTGAGAATCCAGAGGATGAGCTGATGGGCATGCTGCTTGTCATCGCGATCGATGCGGCAAACTGCCCGGATTAGAGGTGTAATATGATAGCAAACGTAACATGCATTTCCTGTATTTTAGCAAAGCAGGAACAGCGCATCCGCGTATGTGCGGATGAAAAAAAGAAATCGGATTATATACATGAAGTATTAAAAATATTATATGAGCATGGACGGGAGGAATCTGCACCCTGGCTGTCCATGAAGGTGGATGGGCTTCATCGCGCATATTTTGGGGAAACGGTTGATTATCAGGCATTAAAGCACCGGTACAATCAGATAATGCTTGCACGGGAAGAGGCGCTCGAAAAAAAGGTGCAGATGTCGGAGGATATGCTTTACACGTGCATTAAATATGTGTGTGCCGGTAATTATATTGATTTTGGAGCTTTAAATGATGTGAACGAGGATGCTCTGTCTCAGATCTTAGAAAAGGCGGATGGTGAAACGGTTTCAGAAAAAACATACGAGAAGTTCCGAAAGGATCTGAACAGTGCGAAGCGTCTCGTCTATGCTGCCGACAATTGCGGAGAGATCGTTTTGGATAAGATGCTTATCCGCTTGCTGAAGAAACACGATCCTGATTTGGATATCACGGTTTTGCTGAGAGGCAGGGAGGTGGTGAACGACGCGACGCTGGAGGATGCCAGAGAGGTTGGACTGGACCGGGAGGCGTACTGTATTGGAAACGGAAGCGGGATGCCGGGAACAGTTTTAAAGGAGCTGTCAGATGAGGCGAAAGAGCGTCTGCTTCAAGCGGATATGGTGATCGCTAAAGGGCAGGGAAATTTTGAGAGTTTATATGGGAGCGGACTCAATCCCTATTACTTGTTCCTGTGTAAATGTGAACTGTTTGTGCGGCGTTTCGGTTTGTCGCAGTACTCGTCGGTATTTGCAAAGGAAGAGGATATAGAGATTCGGATTTGATGATGAAAGAGGTGGGATATGAGAGACTGGAAGGTCCTATTTGAGGAGAATTACTGGGGAAGCCATTGCACAGATACATATGAAGAATCTGTTCCTGCGAGGGAGTCGGAGGATGGGGATGCCATGGCAATACCGGGGAATTCTGACTGCGCAGAAGAAAAAGCTGCTGTGTGCACAGTGGAGCACCGCATCAATAAGACGGTTGAGTGGTACGATGAATCATGGAAGCTGCTGTCACTTTATACCTGTTCAAAAGGGCTTGTACTCGATTACTGCAAAAAAATTGATCCGCAGGAGCTGCAGGAGTTTATGGAACGTTTTCAGTCTGCGGGCTTTGACGGCGATAATTTTGATGATAGGTTGTTTGAGCGCCTTCAGGTTGACAATCCTACTGCGCCCCATGTGCATGTGAAGCTTATGAGGCAAGGAGAGGAACTTTCCTCAAAGGGTCGCAGCTGCATTGCCTATACTCCGGTCTGTGTAGAAAACCAGGAGAATGATCCGGTTTCGCTCTTATGCCTGGCACATTACGGTCTGGATACAAGGTATGCCTGGCATTTTTGCCGCGCACACTATTTATGGGATGATGGACGAGAAGGTGATCTGTCGGATTTGACGGCTGTCCTTGATGAAATGGAGGTTACAGTGCCGGGCGAGTCCTTTCATCTGACCGGTGAGCCACAAAAAATACCCCTTATCCATGCTGTGAGCGGGGAGCATTTTGATCTGTGTATTGAGGCTGTGGAGAAAGCGGAGCTGGAACCGGAAACAATGAAGCTTTTGGGTGAGGATATGATCTGTCCTACTCACTACGAATCCGTATGCTATTATACCAATCCCGCCCTATCAGAGGACAGTTATTTTTTAAAGGCCTGTGCGAAGGGAGACCAGCCTGTTATAAAGAAGGCCAGTGAAACAGCGGCGGCCTCAGTTTCCATCATCGGGGGCAGCAGCGGACCTACTGCTGTGTTTTTAGCGGGAAAGGGAAGAGGCGAAACCGTCCAAAAGAAAAGTGTCTGCTCACCTCTCTTTTTCGAACCCGTTCCGGTGCGGGACTGGTATATCTGTTATCACTTCAAGCGCCGCGAACCACTCGCCTTGCCATTAAATGTCAGCGAGCCTTAAGGAAGAAGTGATGTGCTTATCCTTCAGACGCAGTTTAACAGCCTGATAATTTCCTGAAACGAGTTGTAGATACAGCAGCACTTTTCCTGAAAGGGGCTGCACCGTCGGAAAAAATGGTTGCAGGAACAAAAAAATCGATGTTTCATAGAACCCTTTTTATTTAATCTATGCGGCATCGTTTTTTTTGATACGGGAGGCAACCAGTTTACAGATAGGATTTCCGAGGGAAGAAAATTTTTCTTCATATTCAGTCATAATATTTCCGGCGCACATTTCCGGCGTGTGGTGCAAATCAAAGGTGTACTGCGTCACCTCCCAGACGGGCGACACGCTGATTTCTTCCAGAGAGAAATCAAACAAATGCCGATTGTCAGTTTTGAATTCAATTGTTCCATCAGGATTTAATATTTGGTCATAACGTGTCAGAAAATCGGCAGAAGTCAGCCGACGTCTCGCATGTCGATCTTTTGGCCATGGATCAGAAAAATTTAAATAAATGCGGGAAACCTCATTCTGCGCGAAGATATCGATTAAATCTGCCGCGTCCATACAAATAAAGCGGATATTTTTCGGTGGATGATCCTCATCAATTTTCTGAATCGCCCGAAGGAGCACGCTTGTATACCGCTCGATCCCAATATAGTTAATTTCCGGATTTGCCTTTGCCTGTCCGAATAAAAACTGTCCCTTTCCCATACCTACCTCAATGTGAATAGGATGTTCCTGCTCAAAGCATGCCGCCCACCTTCCACGAAGAGCCTTCGGGTCGTGAATCACACAGGGGCAGGCATCAATCACGTCACCTGCGCCTGGAATATTACGGAGTCTCATATAAAATCACTCAGTCCTTTCATAAAAAATGTTACAAAAATTTTACAAAAAAAGAAAGAAAGTATTGCTTATCATTTTTTCGGATATTATACTATAATAGGAAAAAAATAAAATCAAGACCAAAACGAGGAAACTATGAAAAAATTAACAAAAACGATGAACGCTCTTCTGGCAGTTATTTTGTGTGTCGTAAGTTTCTCCATGCCCGTAGATGCGAAAGAGACATGGCCCAAAATGCCGAAGATCGAAGCACCGTCCATCTGTGTGATGGAAGTTTCAACCGGTACGATTCTGTTTGAGCGCAATATGGACGAGGTGAACTATCCTGCAAGTATCACCAAGATTATGACTGCGCTTCTGGCGATCGAGAATACAAGGCTGGATGAGATTGTTACTTTTTCGCAGGATGCAGTGTACAAAAATGAGGGAAATACCTCCCATATCAGCCGTGATATCGGTGAGGAGATGACAATGGAGGAATGCCTCTACGGCATGATGCTCGAATCGGCAAACGAATGTGCGTGGGCCATCGGCGAGCATATTGGCGGAACGATGGAGAATTTCACGAAGATGATGAACGACCGCGCCGAGGCATTGGGATGTACGAACACGCATTTTCAGAACCCGAACGGATTGCCGGATGAAGATCACTGGACAAGTGCACACGACATGGCTTTGATTGCGGCCGAGGCCTATCGGAACGAGACATTTCGGATTATTTCCGGATCGAAGTCCTACACAATCCCGCCGACAAATAAGCATGTGGACGAAACTCCCCTCCACAACCACCATAAAATGCTCTATGCGTTCCGCGGGGATGCATCTTACCTGTATGATTTTTGTACCGGAGGAAAGACTGGGTACACAAATGCGGCGGGCAATACACTCGTGACCTATGCTGAGAAGGATGATATGCCGATTTTATGTGTGGTTATGAAGGAAAAGGCACCGTTCCATTACACGGACACAAGAGAAATTTTCGACTATTGTTTTGAGCATTTTAAGCTTCTTCGTGTGGCTGACCATGAGACAGACGATAGGGTGAACCAAAACAGGGCAGCTTTTGCAAGTATTGATGAGAATGCGATGGTTGTTGTTCCATCGGGTGTATCTTTTTCCAAACTGGATTCAGATATTAGTTATGATAACGCAGACGAGGATATACTCGGAACCTTGCAGTATTCCTATGCGGGTCATGTTGTGGGACAGGCAGATGTGCGGATGAATGACATCGAGACAGACAGTTATGAATTTACGGAAAATGTTCAGGCTGCATCGGAGAAGGAAGAAAAAGCGAATGCGTCCGAACAAAAGGACGGTAAAAGCACATCAGAAAAAGCGCTGCACAACATCAATATCGAGATTAATGCAAGGAATATCGGTATTGCAGCGGGGGCGCTTTTTATCATTATCGTGCTGGTGTTGCTGCTGCGTTTGATATTTACACACTCCTATATCTTCCGCCAGAAGTTTGCCGTGATGAGAAGCCGCAGATCGGAGCGAAACCGCTACCGGACCATCTACGATACGCGCAAAAGCCGCAGACGCGGGCGCGGTAGAAGGAAAAGAAAAAGTAAGGATTTACGGTTTTAACAAGACCTAATTCGGAAGCATGAGACGCTGGAGTATCTGCTCCAGCTTCTTTTTGTCTCTCGTGTATATGATCAGGCCGTTGTTTGTTTCCTGAATGGTGATAAATTTATCTTTCAATGTATCAGATACAGAGATCTGATAGCTGATATAAGAGCGGTAATTTGCTTCGAGCGCAAGAAAAATCTTCTCGCAGTTTTCGAGTGACTCTACCTGTGCGTTCGCGTGTTCAAATAAAGCATGTAATTCCTTGTCCTGTGCAACCTGTTGAGGCGTGCGGTCGATAATGAAAAATCCGTCGTCATCCTTTGGCATATTCATTGCCTTTACCGCGCGCTGTACCTGTTTTGTGAGACTGTCAGATGCGGGGTAGAGGGATTCAAAATAAGAAATAAAGTCTGTTGCCATGCGGAAATGCTTGTTTTTTCCGTTTTCAAGAATTTCTGTAATGAGAATGCGGCGAATTGCCTTTTCGCATTCCTTTCTGGAAGGATTTCTTCTGAGTGTCTCGTCCATGAGTGCCTCCAATTGCTCCTGATGCTTTTGTAACATCATATTTCCATGAATCTCTTTGTCCTAAGCTGATTATAAGCCACTTGCAGTCCGTTTTCAACTAAATTTTTTTGTCAGTCACAGAGTGATTGACAAAAGAAAAAAGAAATCTTATACTATAAAAAAACCAAGATTGCATGCATTAAGCGGAAAAAATTTACAGATTTCCGACGAAGAGTCAGATATTGGAGAGGATGGGATGTTTGAGCTATGACAAGACAGGAAAAGTGGGATAAGGACGAGGCGGCGATTTGTGAACTTGTTGAAGCAAACGGCGGTGTGGTAAAGACATCACAGCTTTATACACTGGGCATCGATTACCGGCGCATTCAGAGCTTTGTTGACTGGGGTGTGCTGCTTCGCATTAAGAACGGATATTACAGTCTGCAGGACAAAAAGCTTTCTGAGGATGAAATGATCCTTCGGTTGTTTGGAGAGGACGGCGTACTGACGATGGAGAGTGCGCTCTACGTTTACGGCTATCTGACTACAAAGCCCTATGAATACAGGATTGCAGTGGATAAGAATACGTCAAAATCCCGTTTTCATCTGAATTATCCGTTTGTGTATCCGTATTACAGCGAGCCGAAGGTGCTAAGCCTCGGTGTGACTCAAATGCCGTTTGGCAGCGCCGCAATGAAGATTTATGATAAGGAACGTCTCATATGCGACTGTCTGAAATATGAGGACCGTATGGACAGAGAGGATTTGAAAAAGGCGCTGCTATCATATCTTGGGGAGCCAAACAAAGATATTTCCAGGCTTTTGGCTTATGCGAAGGAGCGCAAGGTGCTTGGAAAGGTGCAGAATCGGATTGGAGCGTGGCTGTAATTGAGAAGAAATCTGATAGGTAAGGCGGCGATTCAGGAGAAGTGCAGAGGTCTTGATATTCCGCTGGAGAGACTTTTTGCCAGTTACGTGTTGGAGCAGCTTGTTCTGAAGCTGGCCGGCTCCGGGCGGGGTGAGAGACTTCTCTTAAAAAATCCGGATGTACTGGGATTAAAGAAAATCGGTAAGGGCAGCAGCTATCGGCTGGAATATTGTTATCTCTTGCGTCCGCAGGAAATTTTTGGCAAGGCGGATTTCTCACAGTTTTTAAAAACGACGATCAAATGGGAGCAGGAGACCAATATTGAGTGGAGCTGGCGTTCGCATATGGAAGACGGCAGGCTGTGTGTGAATCTGACTGCGCTGCTGGATGAAATGCGCATGCCGGTTGAGCTGGAAGTTACTCCGATTCAGGAGTCAGCGCTGACGCATCCTCCAAAGGAGTACACGCTTCGATTTGTGATGGAGAACAACAAGACCGGATCGCTGCTTTTATACCCGGCGGAAGAAATGCTTTTTGACGCTCTGGGTGAAGTGCTTACAAAGCTTGAATTGATTGGCGATATGGGGGCCTATGAGCGAATTTATGAAATTTTAGGTAGCTGTGGTTTTGAGGGCAGACAGTTCCAGAAAAAGCTGATACAGTTTTGCGAGGAGCTGGGGGTTGCCATGGATGAGGCACGCTTTGAGCTGCTTGACAGATATCTGACGTATCCGTATCTGATGAAAAAGTGGAAAGGATTTTTAAAAAAACGCCGCAGGAATACGCCGGACTGGGAGGAGGTTTACGGTCGCTTCTGGAGATTTTTAAAGCCGCTGTGGTCGGCAAAGTTGGAGGGGCTTGTGTACCTCGGAAGCTGGATTCCCGATCTGGGGCGCTATCTGGATTAAATTTGGCGGGGGAAAGTGATGCTGCTGGAAAAATTAAAGACATACAGTCAATCAGATATCTATCCGTTTCACATGCCGGGGCATAAACGACGCATGACTCTGCCGTCGGATGCTTATGGGCTGGACATTACTGAGGTGGAGGGTTTTGACAACCTGCACCGTGCAGAGGGAATTTTGGCCGGGGAGCAGCAGAGATTTGCGGACTTTGCAGGTGCGAAGGACAGCTTTTTTCTTGTGAATGGAAGTACCTGTGGAATTCTGGCGGCGATTTCTGCGGCAGTGCCCCGGGGCGGCAGGATTCTCATTGCACGAAATTCCCATAAATCGGCATATCACGCATTGATGCTGCGCCAGCTCAGTGCCTGTTACGTTTATCCAAAAATATCCATATTTGATATTCAGGATATGATATTAGCGGAGGATATAGAGCGGATAATTTCCGCTCATAATGATATTGAAGCGGTATATATAACAAGTCCGACCTATGACGGCGTCGTTTCTGATATAAAAAAAACAGCTCAGATCGTCCATGCGCATGGAAAGGTGCTCATCGTGGACGAGGCGCACGGCGCTCACTTTGGCTATCATCCGTTTTTCCCGGAATCTGCGGTGAAGCAGGGAGCCGATGTGGTGATCCAGAGCATTCACAAGACGCTTCCCGCATTCACACAGAGTGCCGTACTGCACCGGTGCAGTGACCGAATTGACGAAGAGCGCATCCGGCAGTTCCTTGATATTTATGAGAGCAGCTCTCCGTCCTATCTTCTGATGGCCGGGCTTAGCCGCATCGTCTCTTTTCTGGAGACTGAGGGAAAAGAGCGCTTTGACAGACTGGCTGAGCATCTGAAATATTTTTATGAGAAGAGCAGACAGCTCCGTTTCCTTCACGTATTGCAGGATGAGGATTTTGACGGGGAAAGAGACGTCTCAAAGATACTTATCAGCACAAGAAGCTGTAATATTTGCGGCAGAGAGCTGTATGAGCGCCTGTTGAAAGATTTTCATTTGCAGTTGGAAATGTATTCCGGCGAGTATGTGACGGCACTCTGCTCGCTGATGGATGAAGAGGAAGGATTTGAAAGGCTTCTCACCGCGCTTTTCTCGATTGATGGGACACTTCGGGAAGATAAAGAACAAAATGATTTTGTCCGCTGTATTTACAGCAGAAAAAAGCAGATTTTATCAATTTATGATGCAATGGAGCGGCAAACAGTGACGATTGATGCAGAGAGTGCACAAGGGCATGTCAGCGGCGGCTATGTGTATCTTTATCCGCCGGGCATTCCCATCATCGTTCCGGGTGAGGAAATCGATGCGGCATTCGTACAGGATATGGAGAGGTTAAAAGTGCGGGGACTCATTCCAGAGGGGATGAAGGGTCCGGGAATGGCTCTCGATGTTCTCAGCAGAGGGTTATAATTGCAAAATAAGTTGGATTATATGTGTGGATGTGGTATAATACGGACACTTAGTGAATATGAGCTAAAGTATGAAATTAGCGAACATGGTATATTAAGACAGACATATTTATGGCAAACGAAATAGCTACAGACAGAAAATGGAGTAGAGAGCAGATGGGTTATATCTTTTGTCTCATGGGAAAAAGCTCCTCCGGAAAGGACTCGGTTTACCGCAGGCTGCTGGCGGATCAGACGCTTGGATTAAAGAAGCTGGTGACCGGAACGACCCGGCCCATCAGGGAAGGGGAGCAGAACGGTGTGGAATACTATTTTTACACGGATGTACAGCTGAAGGAGCTGCAAAGGAGCGGCCGGGTAGTTGAGTGCCGGGCCTATCACACAGCGCACGGTGTCTGGCACTATTTTACAGTTGCTCATGAGCAGATGGATCTTCTGCATCAGGATTATCTCACGATCAATACGCTGGAGGCGTACACAAAGCTGAGGAATTACTATGGAAACGATTGTTTAATTCCGATATATTTAGAAGTAGAGGACGGTCAGCGGCTAAAGCGTGCGCTGGAGCGGGAAATGGGAGAGCGGGAGCCGAAGTACAAAGAAATGTGCCGTCGGTTTCTGGCAGATGAGGAAGATTTTTCCCGGGAGAATTTGGAGAGAGAACAGATAGAACCGATTTTTCAAAATGTACGGCTGGATGAGACGGTGGAACAGATCACTGGCTACATCCGCAGCGTACAAGAGCAGGTGACATTGACATATGGATCATTTTAGAGTGAATGAGACGACACCGCTTTCGCAGGTGAGTCAGACGGGCAACACGGGACAGGTGGACGACACATTTCGTTTTACACTGACCAGCGCCATCGAGGATGCGGATCTTCAGACAAAGATCAACAACATGCTGAAGGATATCAACGTGCAGGGAAAGCTGATTGCCCGCCACATGGATATCCGCGAGATGAAAAAATACCGTGGGCTGATCAAGGATTTTTTGAATGAGATTGTGAACCGATCTCACAAATTTTCCAGAGAAAATTTCCTGGATCACAGAGGAAGACATCGGGTATATGGTATCATTCGGCTCATCGACACAAACCTGGATGAGCTGGCGCAGGAGCTGGTGGAGGACGAGAAAAATCAAATCAGTATTTTAAGCCGCATCGGTGAGATTGAGGGCTTGCTGCTTGATATTTTAACTTAGTGTACTGCTTCACGGATGATGAGACAAAATTATTGCTATATTTGATCAATGCTTTAAAAAGACAGTAAACCAGGCGGTCACCACAGCTTTGAGCGATTTTATAAAGGGGGGGAGGCATATTATGGCAGCTTTTTCGGATATATTAGGAAATGAACAGATTATAGAGCATTTGCAGAATGCAATTCGGATGGATAAGGTGAGCCATGCCTATATTTTAAACGGGCCGGATTCGTCGGGAAAAATGATGATCGCCCAGGCATTCGCTTCCACTCTGCAGTGCGAGAAGAAAGGGTGCGAGCCCTGCGGCGTGTGCCACTCGTGCAGTCAGGCAAAAAGCCGAAACCACCCGGATATTATCTATGTCACGCATGAAAAGCCAAACACCATAAGTGTTGACGATATCCGTGTGAAAGTGAATCAGGATATTGGAGTAAAACCTTACAGCAGTCCGTATAAGGTTTATATAATTGACGAGGCGGAAAAAATGAATGTTCAGGCGCAGAACGCGCTCTTAAAAACCATTGAAGAGCCGCCGGGATATGGTATCATTTTACTTTTGACGACGAATGCGGATGCATTTCTTCCGACAATTGTCTCCCGGTGTATCCGTCTGGATTTAAAGCCGGTGGCCAATGACAAGCTCAAGGATTTTCTTATGAAAAAGTGCGGCGTTGTGGATTATCAGGCGGATATTTGCGTTGCCTTTTCTCAGGGGATTGTGGGAAAAGCGCTGCATTTGGCTTCCTCTGCTCATTTTAATGAGATTAAGGATGCTGCGCTTCAGCTTGTAAAGCGTGCAAAGGAGATTGAGCTTTCCGAGATGATCGGTGCGGTAAAGCATGTGAGTGACTATAAACTGGAAATTAACGATTATTTCGATATTATGATGATCTGGTATCGGGATGTGTTATTATACAAGGCAACGGCTGATGTAAATGGCCTGATCTTTAAGGATGAGGTATATGAGATTAAAAAGCAGGCGAATACTACCTCTTATCACGGGATACAGATGGTTTTGGAGGGGCTGGAAAAGGCCAAGGCGCGTTTAAGAGCCAATGTGAATTTTGATCTGGTCATTGAGCTTTTGCTGTTGACGATAAAGGAGAATTAGAATGACAAAAGTAGTTGGAATTCGTTTCCGGACAGCGGGAAAGATTTATTATTTTGATCCAAAGGATTTCGAGATGGAGGTGGGAAGCCATGCCATCGTGGAAACTGCCCGGGGCGTGGAATATGGAACTGTGCTCATTGCGCCGCGGGAGATTGCGGATGATGAGGTGGTACAGCCTATCAAACCGGTGATTCGTGTAGCCACCGAGGAGGATGAAAGGGTTGTTTCGCGAAATAAGGAAAAAGAAAAAGAAGCGTATAAAATTTGTCAGGAAAAAATCGAGAAGCACGGGCTTGAGATGAAGCTGGTGCAGGCGGAGTATACCTTTGACAATAACAAGCTGCTCTTCTATTTTACAGCGGACGGTCGTATCGATTTTCGGGAGCTGGTGAAGGATCTGGCGAGTGTGTTCCGCACCCGTATAGAGCTTCGGCAGATCGGTGTGAGAGATGAGACAAAAATTTTGGGCGGTATCGGTATCTGCGGCAGAGAGCTTTGCTGTGCGTCCTATCTGTCCGATTTTGTTCCTGTCTCCATAAAGATGGCAAAGGAGCAGAACTTGTCGCTGAACCCTGCAAAAATTTCAGGTGTCTGCGGCAGATTGATGTGCTGTCTGAAAAATGAGGAGGAGACCTACGAATATTTAAACAGCCGCCTTCCGAATACCGGTGATTTCGTTACCACAGGTGACGGATTAAAGGGTGAAGTGCAGAGTGTGAGCGTTTTGCGCCAAAAGGTGAAGGTTTTAGTGGAAGTCGATGATGAGAAGGAGCTGCGGGAGTATGAGGTAGACGAACTGAAGTTTAAGCATCGAAGGAAAAATACAAAGCTGTCTGCGAAAGAGCTGGCACAGATCGGGGAACTTGAGGTTTTGGAGGAGGACCATTCCGTAGTAGAGGATGACGCGGAGCTGAAGTCGGAGCGGAATGATCGGAGTACAAACCGGGAAGGCCGTGAGCCCCGGGAGCGGAATGACCGCACGGAGCACGGCAGAGAACGCGGAAAATCAAGAGGGCGCAGAGATTATCAGAAGGATAAAGAACAGGCTCAAAACGTGGAGCAGGAAAACCGCGAACCGCGCCAGCGCCGAAATAATAACGGGTATTATAAAAACAGAAATAAAAACTATCACAGGGATCAGACGGAGCGTGGGGAGAAAACACATGAGAGCAGAGAGCGAAAGCCTGCTGAAAGTCGGTGAACGTCTGGATGATTTGGAGAGGAACGGCTATCGGATCATTCAGAGCCGGGAGCGCTTCTGTTTTGGCATGGATGCGGTGCTTCTGTCGGGATTTGTGCAGATGAAGGCCGGCGCATGTGTGCTGGATCTTGGAACCGGGACCGGCATTATTCCGATTTTGCTGGAGGCAAAGACAGAGGGCAGGCATTTTACCGGACTTGAGATTCAGGAGGAGAGTGCGGATATGGCCAGGCGCAGTGTCAGGCTCAATGGGCTGGAGGACAAAATCGATATTGTAAACGGCGATATCAAAGATGCTTCTACATTGTTTGGAGCATCTTCTTTTGATGTGGTTACGACAAACCCGCCCTATATGGTTGGGCGGCACGGGCTGACAAATGCGGACGAGGCGAAAACGATTGCGCGGCATGAGGTGTTGTGTACCTTGGAGGATGTCATCTCACAGGCTGCCAGGCTGTTGAAGCCGGGTGGACATTTTTTTATGGTGCACCGCCCGTTTCGACTGGTGGAAATTTTTTGTCTGATGCATCAGTACAGGATGGAGCCGAAGCGGATGCGCATGGTTCATCCCTTTGTTAACAGAGAGCCGAACATGGTGCTGATCGAAGGATTGCGGGGCGGAAATGCGCGGCTGTCAGTGGAAAAGCCGCTCATCGTTTTTAAGGAAAAGGGAATTTATACGGAGGAGATCACGGAGCTTTATGGATACTAACGGAACGCTGTATTTATGTGCAACGCCTATCGGTAATCTTGAGGACATCACGTATCGTGTGCTGCGCACTTTAAAGGAAGTAGATATAATAGCGGCTGAGGATACGCGAAATTCTGTGAAGCTGCTGAATCATTTTGAAATACGTACGCCGATGACCAGCTATCATGAGTACAACAAGATAGAAAAAGCTTATCGTCTTATCGATCAGCTAAAACAGGGAAAAAATATTGCGCTGATCACAGATGCGGGAACGCCCGGAATTTCCGATCCCGGGGAGGAGCTGGTGCGCATTGCGCTGGAGGAGGGGATTGCCGTGACATCACTTCCGGGGGCTGCGGCGTGTATTACGGCACTTACCATGTCAGGCCAGCCAACCAGACGGTTTGCGTTTGAGGCTTTCTTGCCCAGGGAGAAAAAAGAGCGCAGAAAGATTTTGGAGGAATTGAAAACGGAGACGCGCACGATTATTTTATATGAAGCGCCGCATCATCTGGCTGCGACACTGGCGGAGCTTTTGGAGGCACTTGGAAACCGCTCTGTAACGCTTTGCCGGGAGCTGACAAAAAAGTATGAGGATGTTCGGAAAACTACATTGGATGGTGCTCTGACATATTATAAAAACCATGAGCCACGAGGAGAATACGTCCTGGTGCTGGCGGGCAGAGACCGGAGGGAGATGGAAAAGGAGCAGCAGAAATCGTGGGAGGCTATGAGCATCGGGGAGCATATGGCAGTCTATGAAGCGCAGGAAATTCCCCGGAAGGAAGCCATGAAGCTGGTGGCAAAGGACCGGGGTATTTCCAAACGCGATGTTTATCAGGCTCTGCTTGAATCGTGAAGATACCCGGTAATCACGAGAGGTAAATATTTATCTATAATGGCAAAAGGTGCGGGTCCGATGGCAAGCAATGCCTGATGAAACGCTTTGTCGCTGTATTCATCGCCATATCGCTCCTTTGCGGCTTCCTTCAGTTCTGAAAATTCCAGATAACCGACGTAGTACTTTAAGTAGTTTGCGGGGGTTTCCACCACAAGCTCATAAACGTGGTCGGCAGTTTCTTTCGATGTGATTCCGTAGTCTGACAAAAATTCCTGTACGACCTCGCGGCTCCAGCCCTGCTCGTGGATACCGATATCAATGGAGGCGTAAAGGCTTAAGGTGGCCGCAGCGTTCAGCTGCAGGGCGCGCGCTACCTTTTCGTCCAGCCCGGCATAATAGTAGGACTGCATTTCCACATAGGTTGCCCAGCCTTCCGTGTAACCGCCAAAGCCGAGTATATGTCGAAGCGGGGAGAAATCCTGTTCGTAGGAGCTGATGGTTTCGTAGAGATGGCCAGGGTAGCCCTCATGCGCCAGCGTTGTAAATAGCTCCATATCCGTGCGCTGATGGATAGGGTTTATGTAAATATTGTTATCGTTCGGGTCATCCATCGGTGCGGTCAGGTAAAAGGCAGGGGACAGGAAGCTCTGCATGGCGGGTTCTACTGTTTTTACCGCATAGGTGTTGTCCGGCGCCTCCGGGAAATCGCTTGTCATCGTTTTTTTCAGGTGTTCAAGCATTTCCTCAGGGGTTTTCCAGCTTAACTTCACATTTGTCATTGAAGACAATATATAAGGATTATTCTGAATAAGTTCTCTCAGTTCAGATATATTTTCCTGTCGTTTTTCTGCAATCAACTCATCCAACTCTGAAACGCCCCGGGCGCTGGCGGTAGTGTTTTTTACGAGATAGGCATAATAGGAGCTTCCTTCAGGAAAATGGCAGAGTCCGCCTTCATTTTCCGAAGTATCTCTTAACCGTGTAAGTGTGTCGCGCAGAGCACCGTAAGCAGGCACGAGATATTCATTGATGCGTGTCTCATGTGCCTGAACATATGCCTGCTGTTTTTCTTCGGTAAGTCCCGGAACTGTTTCAAGCTTGCCCGGAAAAGTTTCCCGCAGACATGAAAAAGAGGGGTCATCTAACAGAGATGAGATCTGTGAGATGATATTATCTGCCGCGAAGGTCGGCATGAACAGACCTTTCGAGGCTTTTTTTTCTTCAAAATCCTGAATTTGTAAAAAGTATTCGGGAACCTTTTCCAAAAGCATGAGGTAATCATTTATATCGGAAGCTTCCCGGAAGGTGTATTCTGCCATCAGAACCGGAAGTTCCGCCTGAATGCCGTTGATGGGATTTAACGGTTCCTCATAGTAATAGTAGTTACAGCCCTCAAGATTTTGATCTAAGGTGTAGGAAAGTATATCGTAGGTCAGCTTGTCGTCGGTGGAGAGCTTGTCGTAGTCAAAGCTTTCACACATGGAGCGAATATTTTCGCAGGAAAGGCGTGTGGATAAAATATTCGATTCGTCCAGGCAGCCGAGGGAGATATCATGGCTTGTGATACCGTAATCCTCCGGGTGTGCCAGCGTATAGTGGAGTCCGATGGTGTCGCCTGCGAGCTGCTCCTGAAAGAGAAGCTTTGTATAGGAAGTGAAATCCGGCTTTTTTTTCGCGTGTAATGAGGAAAAAGCAGACATGCTGCATGTGAGAAGTATGGCAACACAAAGTCCCAGACCTAACAGCCGGAGTCCAAATCCTGTTTTTTTCATGTTTTGCTTAAATTTTTTCATTGTTCTTTCTCCGGGACTATGTTAAAATAAAGCCCTAATTCTAATGTCTTTAGATTCTATGAACCAAATCCCGTAAGTATGAATAAAAGGAGGATTCGCATGAAAAAGCGATATCGACGAAGGCTTATTGGATTTTGGGGAGCTGTTTATCTGTTCATCCTTGTGTTTTGTCTGTGGCTGCCGGTTTCTGCGTCGGCACAGACGGATCAAACAGATCTGTATGAGGAAAGTCTGAGCTTTGATTCTCATGGAAATCTGCACATGACAACGCATGACAAAAAGGCATCCGGCGGTGTGCGCTATCGGACCATTGGCTGGGTGATGCGGCGGACGAAAGAGGCAGAGGGTGCCGGTCAGGCTGTTCGCTTGAAGCTGGAGGAGGAAGGTACATCACAGCCCGATCCGGCTCACCCCGGCTATATGTTTACTTCTTTTAAATGTGAGGGCAGTCTTATTTTTACAAAAATCGGTGAGGCGGCAGCGGACTGGCAGATGGATCTCTATCAGAACGGAGGATTTGTCTATCTGGATGCGATTATGACGGTTGTGGAAAACGAAGTGGAAAGGGGTTCGATGGATGCGGACGGCATGCTGCACGGAGAGGTGTATACGACTGCGGCGGGCATTATGAATGCACGGGACTGGGCCGACCCGAAAGCGCTTTTGACACACTATAATAAAGAAGTATTTTTTCCACCGATTCCGAAAATGGTTGTGTCGAATTCCGAAAAAGCTCAGGAGGAAGTCATAAGATTTCAATACGGGCAGGAGGAGTGCAGAAACCAGAATGAGGCTCGGATTCGGGCGGCCCGGTTAAACGGAAGCGGAGAGCTGAGGTTTGATGTGACAAAGGGCATTCCAACCGGAGAACAGGTAGTTGCGGAAGGAAATCTGCAGAAATACTATTATGAGGGAATTTTAAAGCATTGCTTTGGTGTTGTGCCGGTTCCGGTGGAAATTACGGTGACTTACACGTATCCGGTTGCGGCGGAACAGGGGATTTCTACCGGAATCTTTACGAGCAGCTTTACTTATTATGTGGGAAAAATATATTCCTATTATCAGATAGAACAGATGACATTGTTTACGTTAAAGGATGCTTTGGTGGAAAATCAGAGCTTACCTGTGTCACCGATGGAATTTTGTAATCTGTACGGACCTCGGGTGACACTGGAACAAAACCGCGAAAGCTATCTGGAAATGCCGGCATGCCGGGCTTTTGTTTTTGGCGGAAGTCTGTTGGATGAGGACGGGATGACTGCTGACAAACTGGAAGCGATTGCGGAGCAGGCGGCAGAGGATGTCTGGGTGCGCAACGACGCTCTGATCATTGACGGAGAGATCATTTTGGACGGCTCATTTGTAAGGCGTGAGACACAGGAGATGAAAAAACAGGAAGGTGCGCGGCTGACCCGTTTTTGCTCGGATGCGGTGACGATTCCGCACACAAAGCGAAATGATTCGTATGAAACGTATGCGGTGGCCTGCTATGAGGAGTTTTTACAGGGGGAGCGGCAGGAAAAGGTAATTTACGATGTCAACCAGGTCGTGGTTCACACGCCGGTTGTGTGTAAGGGTGGGGTTACGGACGATATTGCCCACAACCAGCAGGTAAAGCCGACGAGCCGTTGCAGTCTGATTTTGGGACGGAATTTTGAGGTGGGTATTTCCATGTTTGGAGATCACAAGGATCAGCCGGGCTATGGCACGGGAGATTATGAAGCGTATACGAAGCTCTTACAGGTGCGGTTTCCCTTTGAAGTATATGACGGTGAAACACTGATAAAATCAGGCAGCTGGATAGATCTGCCGAAGGAGCAGAAGTACTTTTACCTTCCTGTGAGTGTTCATGAAGGCGATTACAGTATTCTTTTCCGCACAATTGCAAAAAATGCAGATGCAGAAAAGGACGGTATTGACCGAAATGAATATCTGGCAAACCATTCGATGGATAATTACGGGGCGTATGATGAGATGACGGTGACGGTTGTGGGGCGGATGTATGATCTGGCCATCACGGATATTGTGGATTATCCCCGCTGGAGAAGCGTGTTTTATGATGAATCTGGAAAAAAGAGGCCTTTTGCCTATTGGATCGGCGAAAAAAATCTTGAGGGGCAGATGCTTTCCACACGTTCGGATGCGGGCAGGATTCCGATTTTGCAGGGCAGCCATCCCTACAATCCGAATGCCGGGGTGCCGGGTCTTGGTTATCGGGTAAAGCTGCAATTAAAGACGGTTGGGGATATGCGAGATGAAAATTGTTCTGTTGTATTTTTCCCTGTCTATTACCATATTTCCCGGGACGGCAGGGAGCGAAGAGAGGTGCGGCTTTATCGAAAGAATGACCTGACAGAGGCAAAAAGGGTTCTTATACTTGGCGCACAAAACCGCAGCTTCGTCTCGGTCCGACGGCGCAATGTGTCGGATACTGCCCTGCAGGCGACGGCTGTCCAGGTGTGGGACGGTGAGTATCAGCTTGCGCCGGATTTGTATCTGGTGGACGCGGGTATAAATTTGGACACCTATATTCGATTGCATGGAGGGCGTATAAATGAGAAAGATTCCGTTTTTCTGAAGGACGGGTATCTGCTGGTGCAGTTTGAGATTCGTTCTCATCGCGGAGAAAATGCCCACCTGAGTTATGCCAACCGGGAAAACAGCAGCCGCGGATACTGTAATATGTGGCGTTTGCAGGGTTTTTCATACGAGCGCAGGGACTGTGCGGGGAATGTATTTACTTTTTCAGACGGTGACTGTCTGCTGTTTGATACCATGCGTTCGCTCCACGGTGATTATGAGAGCTGGGGGACGCATTAAGAGAAGGCTTGCAGTCCGACTGAAATAGCTATACCATTCTGTAAGCAAAAAAAATGCTCATAAGAATGCCGGAAATAGTTGCGATCAGTGCACCGGGGAGTGTCCAGCGGGTTTTGCGGATTTTTACCGCCATACAATAAACGGACATGGTGTACAGGATTGATTCCGTACAGCTGAGTATGATGGAAGCGCCTAGCCCCTGTAAGGAATCGGTGCCGTATTCTTTAAAAATATCAAGTGCAAGGCCGGTGGCAGCCGAGGAGGAAAACATTTTTACAAAGGAGACAGAGAGCAGCTCCGAGGGAAAATGAATTATTTCACAGAAAGGTGATAAAAGTCCGGAAAACCATTCCATAAAGCCGCTGGCTCGCAAAATACCCACCGCCACCATCAGTCCGACCAGTGTGGGGAGAATCTGTACAACAATTTTCAGCCCCCGCAGGGCACCGTGGATAAAGGTGTCATAGATGTTGCACTTTGTTAATAATCCGTAGCTGATGACTGCAAAAATGAGAACCGGAATTACTGCATCAGATAAAAAAAGCAAAAAAGTCATGGACAGGCTCCTGAATTTTTGTTGTGGCGGCTCAGCCATCTTACAAATGCGCAGTCCCGCATTGATCAGACGGAAACTGAGCCGTTGCTAATAATATATGAACGACTTTGCAAAAGGTGCATACAATGTGAAAGAGAAAGTAATTGTGGAAAAACTCAGTGGCTGTAATCAGAAAATGGCTGTGAAGATGTGAAACAATTACGAATAGCATCTGGAGGGTGGAGAATGAATTATCTTTGGGGTGGTATGATTGTGATCGGCGTGATTTTTGGGGCTTTTCACGGGGGCTTTGGTCCGATTACGGAGGCAGCGATGGATTCCGCAAAGGAGGCGGTGAATCTGGCCATTACGATGGCTGGGGTGATTGCCATGTGGACGGGACTGATGGAAATTGCGGAGCAGACCGGAATCGTTAAAGGCTGTGCTAGAAGGCTGCGTCCTCTCTTAAAATTTCTTTTTCCGTCATTGCCGCCGGAAAGCCGTGCCAGCGAGCTGATTGCAACAAATTTTATGGCAAATATTTTCGGACTCGGCTGGGCGGCAACCCCGGCGGGGCTTGCCGCCATGCAGGAGCTGCAGAGACTGGAGGAGGAGCGAAGAAAAGCAGAGCGCACGTTGGAGAGCGTACATAAAATACGTGAACAAAGCAGAGATAAGCGGGAATACGGGAGAGACAGAGTGAGTGCAAGGAAAAGAGCCGCTGCTTTGAAAGGCGCTGCCACCAATGAGATGTGTACGTTTTTGATTATCAATATTTCATCGCTGCAGCTGATACCGGTGAATATGATTGCCTACCGAAGCCAGTACGGCAGTGTGAACCCGGCGGCGATTGTGGGGCCGGGGATTGCGGCTACGGCGGTGAGTACAGTTGTGGCGGTGATATTTTGTAAAATAATGGATAGAATGAGGTAATTTTCATTGAAAAGATTGCAGAAGTGTTCATAATAGGATTATGAGCGTTATGACAAGTTATGGAAAGGAATATAAATAGATGAAAGATTTTTCACATTGGAAAGAATACGAGGGGGCTTCTGAAGGAAGTGGGCGAAGTGAAAAATTATGGCTAATTAATCCGGATACAAATCAAACAGGATTATTTAAATATAAAAAGGATGCTGAAACAACAGATCATGTTTCAGAATGTATTGCAAGTGATATTGCAGGATTAATTGGAATTCCATGTGCAAAATTTGAGATAGGGATGTATAATGAGAGAGCAGGTTCGATCAGTTATAATATTGTAGAGCATGAAGGGGCAGCATTAATAGAAGGGATTTATGGTATAAGCCTGGTATATAATAATTATGATTCTGAAAAACTTATGGATATTAAAACAGGTGAAAAATATTCACTGGAAATGATAGAGAAAGTTTTGAATAAATTTGAACTTTTTGAAAATTTTTTGTCTATTGTAGTATTTGATTACTTAATAGGAAATACAGACAGGCATCAAAGTAACTGGGCTTTTCTTATGAAAGATAAAAATATAACACTAAGCCCATTGTACGATAATAGTTCATCTCTTTGTGCATATGTATCTGAGTCTAGGATTGATCAATATCTGGGAAAGGATCAATTGTTATGGAAATCATTAGTGGATACAAAATCAAAATCTTTGATTAGAATTACTGTTAACGATAAAAAGCTGCCAACTCATACAGAGATATTGAGATTCATTAAGAAGAATTATTTTGATCAGACAAAGATTATAACAGACAGGATAGAAAAATTTGTGACAGAGGTGAATATTTGTGATATACTTGAAAAATATGATGAGGTTCTCTCAGAGAAAAGAAAAATACTTATAAAAAAGTATCTTTTATCGAAAATTCAGATTATGGATACCATTTATAAAGGAAAGGAGTAGAGCAATGTCACAAAAAGACGGAAGAGATTATTTATATTTAATCTGGAAAGCAGAGCAATCCAGAAAACAATATATTGTCGGGCAGCTGATAAAGAACGGACAGTTTGAATTTCAATATGTAAAAGACGTTGAGGATGCAATTAATGATGGCTTTACACCTTTGCTGTGTTTTCCGGATATAAATAAGACATATACAGATACAAAATTATTTTCAGTTTTTGCAAGCCGGTTGCCGGATAAAAAAAGAAAAGATATTCAAAACATTTTAAAAAAATATGGGTTAGAAGAATTT
>CASCGD010000050.1 GCA_949132985.1 uncultured Lachnospiraceae bacterium | reverse complement strand
CCGAAAAAATGCTTCGCATTTTGGCTTCCTCCTCATATAACAAATGGGAGTATGAAAAGGTCACATTTATTTTAACAGTTATAAAAGTTGGTGGCATCCGTTTTGTGTATATGATATACTGATTCATATGGATAAAAAAATGAGGCTTTGCTGTGAGCCGGATTTGTCTGCGGTCCGGCGTCTGCTCGGTATGAGGGACCGGGTGGATGAAGAGACACAAAAGGTTATGGATGAGGAGCTTGCCGTGCTGCGAAAGCTTGTAAAGCCGATTGCCCTGGTACAAAATATTCGGGCGGATGAAGCGTTTCATGCACCGATGCGCTGTGCTGGCGGGGAAGAGGCGCCTGGCGGATCGAAGTGTTCCGTGCGTGGAAAGGGGATGTCTGCTGCTTCGAAGTGCTCTTTGGGGGATCAGCATGCGATTACAGCGGATCTGTTTCAAACGGGGGAGGAGATGCTCGCGGTACTGCTCACAGTGGGGACTGCCGGGGATTATGTGGCGGAACTGTTTTCGGCAGGCGGGCATCTGCGAGCTCTTGTGGCCGACGCGCTGCTGGGGGCATGGCTTTTTGCGATGGATGAGGCGGTGCAAAGAGAGATCGGCAGATGGTGCACGGAGCATGGATTTGGCGTTTGCAGGCGGTTGGAAGCGCCGGAGGATTTTCCGGGGGAGCTGCAGCGGGTGATCTGTAAGCGGCTGGACAGTGAGAGACGTGCGGGGGTGCATGTCAACGACGGATGTATGCTGGTGCCGGAAAAGTCCATGTGTTATCTGCTGCGGCTGGACCGGGACTGCGGGCGGCTTGCGATGGGGCATGACTGTGCGCGTTGCGGCAGGAGAGACTGCGGGGCGCGGATGTGTACGGTGCGGTAAGCGGGACTGCGTAGCATGACTGTGTGCAGTAAATGGGACTGCGGGATGCCTTTTTGGAAAAGAGCTGTGGGATGATGTTCAATCGGAGTAAAACGGCTGAGTCAATGATGAGGTGCAGATGCGGAATATAATTTCAGAATAATAATACCGTATTGGAATGCTGATCAGGATTTTACAGAATAAATGCGGAGTGATGTTGTGTGCAGGAATACAAATAGGAATATGCCTGTGAACGGGCAGGGGCTTCGTCTGGGCTATACGACCGGAAGCTGTGCGGCGGCGGCCGCTTCCGCTGCCACAAAAATGCTGTTTACCGGCGGGGATGTGGAGCAGGTGCGGCTTCTGACGCCGAAGGGGATCGAGCTTTTTTTGGATATCGATCATATTTCCCGCGGAGAAAATAACGTGCGCTGCGGGGTGCAAAAATATGCCGGGGACGATCCGGATATCACGGACGGTATTTATATTTATGCAGTTGCAGAACGGGTGGAGACGCCCGGTGTGCAGATCGAAGGCGGTGTCGGCGTGGGCCATGTGACGCGTCCCGGCCTGGACCAGCCGGTGGGCCAGGCGGCGATCAACCGTGTGCCGCGGCAGATGATCACACAGGAGGTGGGCCGCGTGATAAAAGAGTGCGGTGGGCATTCCCCGGGCGGAATCCGTATCACGATTGAGATTCCCGAGGGGATAAGGCTTGCCGAAAAAACCTTCAACCCACGGCTTGGTATCGAAGGCGGGCTCTCGGTGCTCGGCACCAGCGGGATCGTGGAGCCGATGAGCGAGGAGGCCATAAAGGAGACGATCCGGGCACAGCTGTCGGTGCGGCGGGCCGAGGGGCATCGGGATGTGATACTGGTTCCGGGAAATTACGGACTGGATTTTTTGCGGAAGCGGGAAGGGATTGACGTGGATGCGGCGGTGAAGTGTTCGAATTTCATCGGAGATGCCATTGACATGGCGGCCGTGCTCGGCTTTGCGGAGGTGCTGCTCGTGGGAAATATCGGAAAGCTGGTCAAGCTTTCCGGAGGTATTTTTCAGACACACTCGAAGCAGGCGGATGCCCGGATGGAACTGCTGGCGGCGGCGGGGCTGCGCACAAAGGCGCCCCGGGAGCTTTTGCTTCGGGTGCTGGACGCCGTCACCACAGAGGATGCGCTTTCCATTCTGGATGAGGGGGGATATCTGGAAGCGGTGATGGGTGTGGTGAAGGAGCGCATCGCCTTTTATCTTGGGATGCGTGCGGCGAAACGGATTCGGGTTCGTGCAATCGTTTTTTCGAGTGTGTACGGTGAGCTGTAGAAAGGTGCGGGAAGCGCCGGCAGACAAATAGCTGCGCGCGTTGAGAGGATATGTGATGAGAGAAACAATCGTGGTGTTTGCGGGAACAAGCGAGGGACGCAGGCTTGTGGAATGCTGTGCGCGTTATGGCAGGCAGGTGGTGGCGTGTGTGGCCACGGAATACGGGGAGAGGCTCATACCGATGCAGCCGGGTGTGCAGGTGCATATGGGGCGCATGGATGCGACGGAGATGGAAGCGTTTCTGCGGCGGCAGCGGCGGGCGGTGGTGGTGGATGCCACCCACCCTTATGCACGGGAGGTGTCAAAGACCGTGAAAAAGGTGTGCGGGGCGCTCGGCCTTACCTGCGTGCGGCTCGTGCGCGCTTCCTCCGAGGGCAGTATCGCGGATGAGCATCTGCACTGGGTGGATGATGCGGGGTCTGCGGCGCTTCTGGCCGAAGGTCTCGCGGGAAATATATTTCTTGCCACGGGCAGCAAAGAGCTTGCGGTGTTTGCGGAGCAGATCAGCGATTTTTCCAGAATTTATGCCCGCGTACTCCCGTCGGGAGAAACGCTGGAGATCTGCAGGAAACTGGGACTTGCGGGCGGGCAGCTCATCTGCATGCAGGGGCCCTTTTCCGAGGAGATGAACCGCGCGATGTACGCCCATGTGTCGGCTGAAATACTTGTGACGAAGGAGTCCGGGGATGCGGGCGGCTTTCTGCCGAAAATTCAGGCGGCACTGGCTCTTGGCATGGAGTGTATCGTGATTCGAAGGCCGAAGGAGCGGGGGCTTTCCTTCGAGGCGGTGTGCGGGATGTTTGGTATCGGGGAGGAAGCGGGAGAGGATGCGAAGACAGAAGAAAAGGAGTTGCTTCTCGTAGGTATCGGCATCGGCACGCCCGAGGGCATGACCCGTGAGGCGCGGGAAGCACTGGCCGGGGTTCCGGTGATTTTCGGGGCAAAGCGGATGCTTGCGGCGGTAGAGGGATTTTTCGGGGAAAAGGTATGCTCTTATGAAGGAGAGCAGATTGCGGCTTACCTGCGGGAGCACCCGAAGGTGAAACGGGCGGCGGTGGTGCTCTCCGGGGATGTGGGTTTTTACAGCGGTGCGGCGAAGCTGGACGAGACGCTCTCCGGTGAGGGCTGGAAGGTCAGCCGTATCTGCGGCGTCTCGTCGCTGAATTATTTTGCGGCAAAGCTTGGGATGCCATGGCAGGATATGAAGCTGTGCAGTGCCCACGGAAGAGAGGCGGGGCTTCCTACGCAGATTTTGCGCAACCGGAGGGTGTTTTCGCTTTTTAATGACGGGGCTCAGCTTATAAAGCTGGCGCGGAGTGTGCCAAAGAACGCGTTTTCTGCGGTGCGGCTTTTCGCCGGTTTTGATCTGGGCTATGAGACAGAGGAAATCTGGCGCGGGAGGCTTCTGGAATTTGCCTCGGAGAAACCGAGGAAAGGGCTGTGCGTGGCAGTTTTTGAAAATGATCAGGCGGATGTGACCGTCACAGGAAGCTTAAGGGACGAGGTGTTTTTCCGCGGGGAGGTGCCTCTGACGAAGGAGGAGATCCGGGCGGTTTCACTCTCGAAGCTTCGGCTTACGCGGGACGGCGTCTGCTATGATATCGGGGCAGGTACCGGGGGTATGACCATGGATATGGCGCGCTTTGTGACGGACGGGAAGGTGATCGCCTTCGAGAAAAATCCCACGGCGTGCGAGTTGATCTGGGAGAACAGCAGACGGTTTCTCGGAGGCAGGCTCACTTTGGCGGAAGGCAGTGCGCCGGAGGTGTTCGAGGGGTACGAGCCGCCGACACATGCGTTTATCGGGGGGAGCAGCGGAAGGCTGAAAGAAATTCTGGAGGCGCTTTTGCGGAAAAATCCGCGTGTGCAGGTGGTAGCGAATGTGATAACGCTTGAGACGATGGCGGAGCTGACGGCGCTTGTGAAAACGCTTCCGGTGACGGGCGTGGAGATCGTCTCGGTCACGGCAGCGAAGGCGAGGAAGGCGGGAACGTATCACCTGATGGAAGGCATGAACCCGGTGTATATCATTTCCTTTGCCGGAGCCGGGGAGGAAGAGGTCAGGAGGCATTTCGGATGAAAATGTTTACAGCGTGCGAGCTTGACATGCCGCGGCTTTTGCTGGCGGCGCCTGGCAGCGGCAGTGGAAAGACGATGCTCACGATGGGAATTTTGGCTGCATTTCTGCGAAGAGGCGTGAGGCCCTTTGCCTTCAAGTGCGGGCCGGATTACATCGATCCGATGTTTCATACGCGGGTGCTGGGAATGCCTGCAAAAAATCTAGACGGCTATTTTACGGGGGTGCAGACGACGCGGATGCTCTTTGGGGAGAGCTGCAGAGAGCAGGCGTGCGACCTTGCGTTTATCGAGGGCGTGATGGGCTACTATGACGGCGCGGGGCTTTCCACAGAAAGAGGATCTTCATACGAGCTGGCACAGACGCTGTCGGCTCCGGTGGTGCTGGTTGTAGATGCGGGGGGAATGGGACAGTCTGTGCTGGCGCTGGTGGAGGGCTTTTTGCGGCATAAGACGGACAGTCGGATCAGGGGAGTGATTTTTAACCGGATGAGTGAGGGGGTGTATGAGACGGTCGCCGGAAAAGTCCGCGGGCTGGGGGTGGAGCCTTTCGGCTATGTGCCAAAGCTTTCCGGCATGGAGCTGAAAAGCCGTCATCTGGGGCTGGTGACGCCGGAGGAGCTTTCTGATTTAAAGGGTTATGCGGATGCCCTGGCACAGGCGGTTGAAAGGACGGTGGATCTGGACGGGCTGCTTGATTTGGCGCGGACTGCCCGGCCCCTTGTATGGGAGAAAAAAGCATTGCCCCGGTTATCGCAGACTTTGCATATTTCCGTGGCGAGAGATGAGGCCTTTTGTTTTCTGTACGAGGACAACCTGCGCTATTTGAGGGAGATCGGCGCAAAGCTTATGTTTTTCTCGCCGCTTCGGGATGAAAGACTTCCAAAGCCGACGGATGCGCTTCTTTTTCCAGGTGGTTATCCCGAGCTTTACGCGAAGCGCCTGTCCGGGAATACGCGGATGCTTGGCGCTGTGAGGAAAGCGCTGGAGGAGGGCGTATATGTTCTGGCCGAGTGCGGCGGCTTTTTGTATCTCACAAGGGAGCTTTTTGACCCGCAGGGCTATGGCTATCCGATGGTCGGATGGCTGTCTGCCCGGGCGTTCTGGACGGAGAAATTGCAGCGCTTCGGCTATGTGGAGCTGGTGCCGAAGGAGGAAGGGACAACTGTCCGCGGGCATGAATTTCACTATTATGACACGACAGACAATGGCGGAGATTTTACCGCGAAAAAGCCGTACCGGGATGTTTCCTGGTCGTGCATGCACGCATCTTTGCGCGGCCTGGCGGGATTTCCTCATCTGTATTATTACAGCAGTCCCGATTTTCTGGCGGGGCGGCTGGAGGCGTTTATTTTGGCGAGGCAACGAGCCGGGTAGCCGTGCCTGCACGGATATTTGGCGAATGCCGCAAGGGTGAAATGCTTTATAGACTGCTGTGGGGCATTTCACTTTGGCGAGGCAATGAGCCTGGTAGTTTTGGAATGGAAAAATGAAAATAAAGGAATTGCTATGCTTGTAGTTGTGATCGGGGGAAGCGGAAGCGGAAAATCAGAGTATGCGGAAAGGCGTGTGCTGGCGGCAGGGGATATGCCGCGCTACTATGTGGCGACGATGGAGCCTTTCGGGCCGGAGGCCCAAAAGCGCATTGAGCGGCACCGGGTTCTGCGCGCCGGAAAGGGATTTTTGACGGTGGAGCGTGCCTGCCATCTGGAGCAGCTTCAACTTCCGGCGGGGGGTGCAGTGCTCGTCGAAGATTTGTCAAATCTGATTGCAAATGAGATCTGGTCGGCCAGCGGAAGAGGATTTTCGCAGCATTTGGCGGGTGAGGTCTGTGATGGGGTGCTTCGTCTTCTGGCGGAGCATGATCTGGTGGTAGTTGTGGGCAACGATATTTACCGGGACTGCGGAGAACTGACAGCTGAGACAGAACCGTTTGCGGCGCTGCTCTCTGCGGTTCAGATGTTTCTGGCAGGGCGGGCGGATGAGGTGACGGAGGTTGTCTGCGGGATTGCGCTGAGAGTAAAGTGAATCTATGGTCAGGGTCAAAGAGTCGGAAACAGTCAATTTTTGTCCCTGCTTCGACCGTGTATTCCTTTGTCCACTGAGGGTAAGGAGATGTTATGAAAAAGCTGTGGAACAGTCTGGTGCTGGCTTTTGCGATGTATTCGAGTGTGCCGACACCGCAGGCTGACTGGGAAAAAGAAAATATGCGCTATATCCTCTGCTGTTTTCCTCTGGTGGGCGCGCTGCTCGGCGCGCTCGTCTACGGGTGGGGGATGGTGAGCATGTATCTTCCGGTGGGGCAGACGCTGCGCACGGTGGTTTTTGTGCTGCTTCCGGTGCTTCTCACCGGAGGCATACATCTGGACGGGTATCTCGATACCTGTGATGCGCTGCACTCCTATGCGGACAGGGAGCGGAAGCTGGAAATTTTAAAAGATCCCCATGCCGGGGCCTTCGCCATTATATTCGGCATCTCTTTGTTTGTGCTGAATTTCGGGCTGTGGTCACAGCTGTCCATGCGCGGCGTGCGCAGCCTTGCGATGGGATTTGTGGTCAGCCGCTGCTTAAGCGGCTGGTCGATAGCGGTTTTTCCATGCGCAAAGGACACGGGGCTGGCGGCTTCCTTTCAGGATGCGGCGCATCGGCGTGTGGTTGGTGTGGCGTGCTTTGTACAGCTTTTAGCAACAGCGGGTGTTGCATTTTTTGTGGAGCCTGCCGGTGCGGCATGTATGCTGGCGGCGGCCTTGCCTGCTCTGGTGTGGTACTACGTTATGTCCGGCAGGCAGTTCGGCGGCATCACAGGAGATCTGGCGGGCTGGTTTTTACAGGTCTGTGAATGTATGATGGCAGCAGCGGTTGTGACAGGAGATATGATATGGTTTTAGTAGTCGGCGGTACAAATCAGGGGAAATATGCATTTGCAAAATCTCTGTCGGATGATGTGGTGAGAGATTTTCATGTGCAGGTGCATAATTGCATGAAGCAGGGAAAGGACCCGTGGGAATTGATGAGCGAGGAGCTTGCGGCGCATTCAAACGGGGTTTTTACGATGGCGGAGCTTGGATGTGGGCTGGTGCCCACCGATCCTTTCATGGGGAAATACCGGGAGACGGCAGGACGCATTTCCTGTGCGCTGGCGGCGCAGGCCAAAGCGGTGTACCGCGTGTGCTGCGGGATTGCCGTGCAGATCAAATGAAACGGCAGAAATGAGGGCATTATGGGTATACACGGCGGTGACATATATCGGAATGAGGGAGTTGTGGATTTTTCCGCGAACTGCAATTGTTTTGGGATGCCGGAGGAGGTGCGGCTTGCGGCGATACAGGGCGTAAATTGTGCTGAAAGCTATCCGGATCCGGAGTGGGAGGCACTGCAAAAGGCGGTTGCGGACTATGAAGGGGTAAGGCCGGAGCAGATTTTGTGCGGCAACGGTGCATCGGAGCTTTTGATGGCTCTTGCGCGGGCAATGCATCCGGTGGAGGCGCTTTTGTTTGCACCGGATTTTTACGGGTATGAGCACGCCCTTGCGGCGGCCGGCATACCCATCCGCCGGTATGAGCTGAAGTGGGAAGATGAATTTTTGCCGGGTAATGGGTTTTTGGATGAATTAAAACACACATCTGCGGACTGCGTGATTTTCAGCAATCCGCATAATCCGACGGGGCGTGTGCTTTCGCCGGAGTATTTGCAGCAGATGGTTGACATTGCCTGGAGACGGGGCATCCGCTTGGTGGTGGATGAGTGCTTCATGGGCTTTTTGGAGGAGCCGCAGCGCTATAGCTGTAAAAAATATATCGACGGGTGCGGGTGTGTGCTTTTGCTTGGGGCGTTTACAAAAACCTTTGCCTGTGCGGGGCTTCGGATCGGTTATCTGATCGGAAGCGACCGGGAGCTGCTTGATGCATGCAGGCTGCAGCTGCCGGAGTGGAATGTGTCCTTGCCTGCGGCGTATGCGGGAATCGCGGCTGCGCGCTGCGGGGAGTGGCTGAAAGAACGAGCGGCGGATATCCGCGCGGAGCGAAGCTGGCTCCGGGGAAAGCTGAAAGGGCTGGGATACCGGGTGCTGCCGTCAGCGGCAAATTTCCTCTTTTTCAGCGGCAGGCCGGGGCTGTATGAGCATTGCCTGCAGCACAACATACTGATACGCGACTGCGGCAATTACTGCGGGCTCTCGGCGGGCAGTTACCGCGTGTGCGTAAAGCGGCGGGAGGAGAATGAGGAGCTTTTGCGGGTGATGAAAATGAGGCGGGGACGGATGGCGGAGAGTCAGGATTTGGAGCACTCAAAATAAGACGTGCAAGGAGGGGACGAATATGGCGAAAACAGTGGGGATCGGGCACCGGGATTGTGAAAAGCTGCAAAGGAGTCGGTTTTTCAGATCTCAATCACCTTGAAACAGTGACGACAACTGCAGAAAATAACGGAAGAAGGGAGTTTGAAACATGGAAGAAAACAAGAAAGGCTACTTATATTTTCCTTTTTATATGCGGATGGAGGATGCGCGTATTCTCGTGTTCGGTGCGGGAGAAATCGCTGCGCGCAGGGCTGCGATGCTTGCAAAGACAGCTTGCCGTCTGACGGTGATCGCGCCGGAATGCGGGGAGGAGATGCGAAGGCTGCTTGCAGAGAGCGGGTCGTGCATTGTCTATATAGAGGATGTCTACCGCAGCGGGTGCCTGGCAAATGAGGATATGGATTTTGTGTTTGCCGCCACCAGTGATGAGGCAGTCAACGAGGCGATCTATCGGGAGTGCCGCCACCGGGAGATTCCCGTAAATGTGGCCAGTAATCATGAACTGTGCAGCTTTTATTTTCCGGCGACAGTCGAGGCGGACGGCGTATTGATTGCGCTTGCTTCAGCAGATGCGTCAAAGCAGACGCATAAAAAGGTAAAAGAGCTGCGCCGGAGCGTAGAGCGGGCGCTTAGGGAGGAAGGATGACGGGAGACGGATATTCGTTTGAGCCGGTGTAGGTGTTTGAGTGTTCGGCCCGGGGATGCAAACGGCGCGTCGGACATATAAAAAATGAGCAGAAAGGAAGCACGAAGATGGTACAAAGACCGAGACGGCTGCGCAGCAGCCAGGTACTTAGAAATATGGTGCGGGAGACCCGCATGAGTGCGGATTCCCTGATCTACCCCATGTTTGTGGCGGAGGGGACGAATGTGAAAGAGGAGATCACATCGATGCCGGGACAGTTCCGCTACAGCCTTGACCGGATGAATGAGGCACTCTGTGAGCTGGAGGAGGCGGGTGTTTCCGCGGTGATGTTTTTTGGCATTCCGCTGCACAAAGATGAGATGGGAAGCGGCGCGTTTGACCGGGACGGTATTGTACAGCAGGCGCTTCGCCGTGCGAAGGATGCCCATCCGGGGCTGCTTCTTTTGGCGGATCTGTGTATGTGCGAGTATACATCCCACGGGCACTGCGGAATCCTATGCGGTCAGGAGGTGGACAACGATAAAACACTTGCCTGTCTGCAGAAAATTGCTGTGTCACAGGCACAGGCAGGCGCAGATATGATTGCACCTTCCGATATGATGGACGGGAGGGTTGCAGCTATCCGCGGGGCGTTGGATGAGGCGGGCTTTTCAAATATTCCGATTATGGCGTATTCCGCAAAGTTTGCGTCTTCCTTTTACGGGCCTTTTCGTGATGCAGCGCAGTCGGCCCCCGGCTTTGGCGACCGCAAGAGCTATCAGATGGACTTCCACAACCGCAGGGAGGCAAAAAAGGAGATTTTGCTGGATGTGGCGGAGGGTGCGGATATCGTGATGATAAAACCGGCGATGTGCTACGGCGACCTGATTAGGGAGGCAAAGGAGATCACGCAGGTGCCCGTGGCCGCTTACAGCGTGAGCGGCGAGTATGCGATGGTGAAAGCGGCTGCCGCAGCGGGCTTTGTCGATGAGGAAAAAATTATGTGCGAGATGGCGGCGGGCGCATACCGGGCAGGGGCGGATATCTATATTACCTATTATGCGAAGGAGCTTGCAAAATGTATGAGAGAGGGGAAGATGGGATAATGTCAAATCTTTCAAAGTCGGAAACATTGTTTGAGGAGGCGCTGAGGCTGATTCCGGGCGGCGTAAATTCGCCGGTGCGCGCCTTTGGTTCCATCGGATCTGTGCCGCGCATGATTGCCCGGGGCCAAGGCGCCTGTATCTGGGACGAGGACGGAAACAAATATATTGATTACATCGGCTCCTGGGGACCGATGATTTTAGGACACAGCCATAAAAAAGTGCTGGAGGCGGTGATGGATGCCTGCGTAAAAGGGCTCAGCTTCGGGGCGGCCACGAAGGCCGAGGTGGACATGGCTCGGCTCATCTGTGACAGTATTCCCTCGATAGAGATGATACGTATGGTCAATTCCGGCACGGAGGCGGTGATGAGTGCGATTCGCGCAGCGCGGGGCTTTACCGGCAGGGATAAGATCGTGAAATTTTCCGGCTGCTACCATGGGCATTCTGACGGGCTTTTGGTCCAGGCGGGCAGCGGAGCCATGACGCAGGGCGTTCCCGATTCGGCAGGTGTTCCCGCGGGGTGTACCCGGGATACCCTCACGGCGATCTACAATGACCTGTCCTCCGCAGAGCAGCTCTTTGAGCGGTTCCCGGAGGAGATCGCCTGCGTGATCGTGGAGCCGGTGGCCGCTAACATGGGCGTGGTTTTGCCGGAGGCAGGATTTCTGGAGGGGCTGCGCTATCTTTGTACCAAGCACGGGGCATTGCTGCTCTTCGATGAGGTTATCACCGGTTTTCGGCTGGGCTTTGGAGGGGCGCAGGAATATTTCGGCGTTCGCCCGGATCTGACCGCCTTCGGAAAGATCATCGGCGCGGGTATGCCGGTAGGCGCTTATGGCGGAAGACGGGAAATCATGGAAATGGTTTCCCCGGCGGGACCGGTTTATCAGGCGGGGACGCTCAGCGGAAATCCAGTGGCCATGGCAGCAGGCTATGCGCAGCTGACGATTTTAAAGGAGCATCCCGAATATTACCGTGAGCTGAATGAGAAGTCGGATATCTTTTTTAAAAAATTATCCATGGCGGTGGAGGCGGCAGGCAAGCCATATCAGGTCAATCACATCGGATCTCTGGGAAGCTTGTTTTTCACCGGGGAGCAGGTACGGGATTATGCAGGTGCAAAAACGTCGGACACCGGAAAATACGCGCGCTACTGCAACTACATGCTGGATCACGGTGTATATCTGGCTCCGGCACAGTTTGAGGCGATGTTTCTGTCCATGGCGCATACCGGGCAGCAGCTTGATCATACTGTGGATCTGGTGATGGAATATTTGTGTACAGAGGCGTAACGCAGGCTGAAGAGGAAAAACGATTGGACGAATACGAGAGAAAAAGAGTAAAAAAGAGAAAAAGAGAGCGGAGGCGTCTGTTTACGGCCTACGGCGTGCTGCTTTTTGCGGCCGTGGCCATCGTCTTTTCGATCATGCACAGGCACAGGCGGGAGGAAGCGGCAGTGCAGTCGGCGCAGGCCGCAGAGACAGAGCTATTTGCGATGACAAAAGGGGCGGCAAAAACCCGCGAGGTGACGGAGATGGAGCGCCCGGAGCTTGACGTTCAGCTTTTGACAGTGAACGAGTATTCAAGGCCGGGGATTGTCTTAGAGCAGGTGAACGGAATTGTCGTTCACTACACTGCGAATCCCGGGACCTCGGCGATGGAAAACCGCAACTATTTTGAAGGGCTTAAGGATTCTCATGCAACGAAGGTGAGCAGCCATTTTATTATCGGTATCGAGGGAGAGGTAGTGCAGTGCATTCCCTGTGCGGAGTGGGCCTACGCTTCCAATGAGCGAAACGAGGACACGATTTCCATCGAGTGCTGTATTCCCGATGAGAGCGGCACATTTACGAACCGCACATATGATTCTCTTGTGGAGCTGGTGTCGTGGCTGTGCTTCCGATATGGGTTGACGGAGAATGATCTTCTGAGGCACTACGATGTGACAGGGAAAAACTGTCCGAAATATTTTGTGGAGCAGCCTGACGCGTGGGATGCGTTTCAGGCGGATGTGGCGGAGTATATGGAGAAAAAGAGGGGCTAATGAATAAAAATTACGAGGCAATCTGTAAGGGTGAGGAGATCCGCAAAAATTTAATTGAGCTGAAAAAAATATGCAGGAACCCTGAGGTAGCGGCAGGGCTTTTAGAGGGTGAGATCGACCCGGCTGTCATCGCTGATCTGCTCACAAGCGACGATGCAAAAATCCGGAAAAATGCGGCGCTGCTCATCGGCGAGCTGGGGGCGCAGGAGGATGTGGAGGCGCTCTACGCGGCTTATGAGCAGGAGACGACGCGCTTTGTGCGAAGCTCCTATCTGACGGCGTTAAAAGCGCTGGATATATCCGATTACATTGATTCTCTGCAACGGCGTTACGAAAAGCTGCTGGCCTATGAGCCGGCACCGGAGGAAAAAAAGCACGTCTATGAGGAGCGGGGGCTTTTGCAGCAGATGCTGGCCAAGGCGGGGGTGCTTAAGGAGCACCGGTTTATCGGCTGGGAGAAGCGCTGCGACGCGATCTTTACAACAGAGCGGGCGCTGCGGGAGCCGCTGAAAAAAAATCTGGAGCTTTGCAGCAGAAACGGGATGCAGGCGACGCTGCATCCAATGGGCGTCATGGTGCGCACGACGGAGCTTGGGAGGCTGGCGAAGCTTCATGGCTATCGGGAGCTTTTACACGCCCTGAATGTGAGGAACACGCTCACCGGTTCCGCGCAGGAGCTGGCGCAGGCGCTGATGGCATCAAATTTGATGGAGCTTTTGGAGCAGAACCATGAGGGCGGCGTACCCTTTTATTTTCGCGTGGAGCTTCGGGGAATGCTGGAGCGTGGGGAAAAAAGTGAGCTTGCAAAAGCTCTGGCGCGGGCGCTTGAGCAGGAGAGCGGCGGGGAGCTGCAAAATTCCACGTCCAATTATGAGGTGGAGCTTCGGCTTTCCAGAACGAAGGATAAAAGCTTTTATCCGTGCCTGAAATTTTATACGATTTCCGATATGCGCTTTGACTGGCGTATCCGAAAGATTGACGCGTCGATGCACCCGTCTCTGGCGGCGGGGCTGACAGAACTTGCGCGTCCGTATCTCTTGGAGGATGCAGTTGTTCTGGACGCATTCTGCGGTGTTGGGACATGGATGATTGAGCGGAATCTGTGCATGCCCTCCGTTGATAACTATGCGGTTGATATTTTTGGTGAGGCCATTGACGGTGCGAAGGAAAATGCGTCGGCGGCAGGCGTGCGCTGTAATTTTATCAAAAAGGATTTCCTGGAATTTACGTCAAAGCATGAGATGACAGAAATTTATGCCGATATGCCAAGGAGGGGAAAGCGGACGAAGGAGGAATGGGACGCGTTTTATACGGGCTGTTTTGCACAGTTTGAACAGCTGCTTGCAGCGCATGGGCATCTCTTTTTGTACGCAAATGAGACGGGATTCGTGAAAAAAAATCTGCGTCTGAAAAAAGGGCTTGTGCTGCTTCGGGAGTATGAGATTCATCCGAAGGATGGCGATGCATTTTACATCATCGAAAAGCGATAGAGACGGGCCATGCAAAGTCCTGGGGCTGTCGCACTAAGCAAAGCATATACAAGATATCGTATCAAAGAATGGTGGAAACGAACGATATCTTGTATCATGTTTCTTAGTGCGGCAGCTCCTTTTTTTTGGAAAATGATGTTGACAAAAAGATATCAAAATGATATCATAAGAACATCAAATGTAAGGAGGAAGCTTTTATGAGGGAAAAAATTTTAAACAAAAACAAAAATGGAATGACGATGCTCTTGCTGACGATTCTGCTGTACGTACTGGCTGTGGGGGCGATTATCATCGCCGTGAACATGGACGGCCTGGAGATGCCGGGGAAGGCGGTGCGCATCGTTCTTCTTGCGGCGGGCATCATCTATGTGGCGCTCGGATGGATTCTGTTCTGTGGATTGAAGGTGCTGGATCCTCAGGAGGCTCTGGTGCTGACACTGTTCGGAAACTATGTGGGAACGCTCAGGGATCCGGGATTTTACTTTGTGAACCCGTTTTGCGCCGGTGTCAATCCGGCGGCGGGTACAAAGCTGAGCCAGAGCGGTGATGTAAAGCCGAACGGGAAACTCCTGCGAATCGGTATGGAGGGGGCGAACGCTGAGGTGAACGCCTCCCTCATGGGAAAAAAGATTTCCATGAAGGTCATGACGCTCTCCAACAGCCGGCAGAAGATCAACGACTGCCTGGGCAATCCGGTGGAGATCAGCATTGCGGTAATGTGGCGTGTAAAGGACACCGCAAGGGCGGTGTTTAACGTGGACAATTACAAGGAATACCTCTCGCTCCAGTGTGACAGTGCACTGCGGGATGTGGTACGCATCTATCCCTATGACGTGGCGGAAAACGTGGACACCACCGGGGACGGCCAGGCGGACGAGGGCAGCCTGCGCGGCTCCAGTGAGATCGTGGCGGAGCGCATTCGCGCCGAGATTCAGAACAAGGTAAAGGATGCCGGGCTTGAAGTGATCGAGGCGCGTATTACCTATCTCGCCTATGCGCCGGAGATTGCGGCGGTTATGCTGCAAAGGCAGCAGGCATCGGCCATCATTGATGCGCGCAAAATGATTGTGGACGGTGCGATTGGCATGGTGGAAATGGCGCTTTCACGTCTTTCCGAGAAGGAGGTTGTAAACCTTGACGAGGAGCGCAAGGCGGCGATGGTATCAAACCTGCTCGTTGTGCTGTGCAGTAACCGGGATGCCCAGCCCGTAGTCAACTCAGGAACCCTTTATTGATGGCGGATAACTCTAAAAAACAGGTGCCGCTGCGCCTGTCCGCGAAGCTTTACAGTGCCATTGCGGCCTGGGCAGAGGATGATTTTCGTTCCGTCAATGGGCAAATTGAGTATTTGCTGACAGAGTGTGTGCGCCAGCGGAAGAAGAACGGCAGGCCGGTCCCGCATAATCTGGACGAGCCGCCGGAGTTTGACATTTGAGCCGATCTTTGATTGGTGCCTCTTGAGCCGATCTTCGATCGGTGCCCACTTCGAGCGCTTCAGCACAAAGGGCTGACATGCATGCTCGAGAATCCATAAATGAAAAAGCAAAGAAAGCGCGGGATCCATGGAGGACCCCACGCTTTTGTGTGCATAATCACAGATTAAACGATCTTGCGTTTTGAAATATAAACCGGGTAAGAGGATGTGCCCTTTACCTCCTTGTTTGCGGAAATGGTGACATTTTTGTCGGTAATGAGATATTCCGCAGCCGCATTTTCACAGACAACCGTGTCCTGCATGAGGATACAGTTTTTCACAACCGCACCCTTTGAAACCTTTACGCCACGGAACAGCACACAGTTCTCTACAGTTCCCTCGATGACACAGCCGTCGGCGGCCATCACGTTTTTCACCTTTGCCGAAGCGGTGTAGCGTGTGGGATTGTCATCGCGCACCTTCGTGTAGATGGAATTGCCGGAGAAGAGCGCATCCGCATTTTCTTCTTTGAGCAGCTTCATGTTTTCGTCAAAGTAGCTCTTGATACCGTTGATCAGTGCGACATAGCCGGTAAACTCATAGCCCTTCACTACGATGCTGCTTAGCTTGGGCAGCAGCACATCGCGCTCAAAATAAGTAAGCCCGCGCACGGTAGCGTCCTCGATCTGGGTGATCAAAAACTCGCGTTTTACAACGTAAATATTCATGGACTGATTCTGTACACCGATATCGAGCGCATTGATGTGAATCTCGTTTACGCGCTCATCCTGATCGAGCTGTAAGGTGTAGTAAAACTCTCCGCCGTCCATGATCGTATCGCTTGCGCGTGAGCTTAAGTCCGCCTTGAAATACAGGACGGTTACGTCGGCGCCGGATTTCTCATGTGCCGCAATGACATCCGAAAAGCGGATGTTGGCCGCGATATTGCAGTCGGTCATGATAACATATTTTTCTTTGGAGCTATGCAGCAGCGGAAGAATATTTCCAAGTGCCTCCACGCGTCCGCTGTATACGTTGATGCCCTTCTGGGAGAAGGGGGTGATGAGATTTAAGCCCCCGTTTTTACGGGTCAGATCCCATTCGCGGCCGCTTCCCAGGTGGTCCATCAGCGAGTGGTAATTTTGGCGCAGCACGATGGAGATATTGTCAATGCCGGAGTTTACCATGCTCGAGAGCAAAAAGTCGATCATGCGGTAACGGCTTGCAAAGGGAATGGAAGCCATCAGACGTTTGGATACCAGCTCGGGTACCAGGGAATCATAACTGTTGGGGAAAATAATACCCATCGCATTTGCATTAGAACTTACCATTCTTCTTCACCATCCTTTACATTATTTCTGACCATTGCGTTCGGACCGATTTTTGCGGATTTTCCGATGCAGACGCCGGATGCGACGGTTGCCACGCCTTTTTCCTCGGCGGTGGGCATTGCTCCGACAACGGCGTGCTCGTCAATCGTGACATTCTCGGCGATGATGCAGTGTTTTACGATCGCGCCGGAACGAATTTTTGTGTTTCCCATGATAACGGCATCCTCCACAACGGCACCCTTCTCAACGGTGACGCCGTCAAAGAGAATGGAGTGCTTGACACTGCCGCTGATTTTACAGCCGTCGGTGATCATGCAGTTTACAACCTCTGCGCCCTCGCTGATGTGATGTCCGGCCATGCCGCTGTTGCGGCTGTAGATCTTCCAGTTCTCGTCGAAGAGATTGATGCCGGAGTGCTCGGGGTCAAGCACTTCCATGTTCGCCTCCCACAGGGAGCTGATGGTTCCTACATCCTTCCAGTAGCCGTCAAAGTGATATGCGTACATCTTGCGGTTGTCTCTTAACAGGTTCGGGATGATGTTGTTTCCGAAATCGTTTTCGGAATTCGGATCTGCCTCATCCTCTAACAGGTAGCGTTTCAGGATGTCCCAGTTGAAAATATAGATACCCATGGATGCCAGGTTTGATTTGGGATCCTTGGGCTTCTCCTGGAATTCCGTGATCTTGTCGTTCTCGTCCGCAACCATGAGTCCGAAGCGGGACGCCTCCTCCCAGGGAACTTCCATGACCGCAACGGAGAACTCCGCTTCCTTTTCCTTGTGGAATTTCAGGAAATCACTGTAGTCCTGCTTGCAGATCTGGTCGCCGGAGAGGATGATTACATATTTCGGATTATAACGCTCGATAAAGGATATGTTCTGGCAGATTGCATTTGCCGTACCCTTGTACCAGTCTGAGCCGGATGCTTTCTGATAAGGAGGCAGTACATGTACGCCGCCGTGCAGACGGTCGAGATCCCAGGGTTGTCCGTTTCCGATGTATTCATTTAAGACGAGCGGTTGATATTGTGTTAAAATGCCTACCGTATCGATGCCGGAATTCACGCAGTTAGAAAGCGGGAAGTCGATAATACGGTATTTGCCGCCAAAGGGAACGGCAGGTTTTGCAAGCTTCTCGGTTAAAGCGTATAACCGGGAGCCTTGTCCGCCAGCTAAAAGCATGGCAATCATTTCTTTTTCCATTAATATAGAACCCCCTATTTTTTTATCGGACACCGGTGCGAAAGGCACAGGCATCACTTATGTATTATTTTATCATATTTCACGAAAAATGATAGTGCAGAAGGGAAATTTTTTTCGAATTTGACGAAAATTTTGTCAAAAATTTGATATAACAGACTTTACGTATTGTTTTTTCTATATTAAAATAAAGCATAACGCTTCTGGAAGGATTTCTGGCGGGGCAGGGAATGCCGGGTTTTCGCCGGTATCTTTCGGATGTAAACCAGGATTCATGTAAAGGAGGATCACGATGCTTTATAAGGATTTTAAGGGGGAGAAGCTTTCTGCACTCGGGTTGGGGGCGATGCGCCTGCCGTTAAACAGTGAAAAGGGAGAAGATATCAACGTGGCTATGGTGGAGGAGATGGTTGCCTATGGGATGGAGCACGGGATCAACTACTACGATACCGCCTGGGGTTATCACAACGGAATGTCCGAGACGGTCATGGGAAATGTGTTAAAAGCGTATGACCGGGACAGCTTTTATCTTGCGACAAAGTTTCCGGGCTACGATCTTTCCAATATGCCGAAGGTAAAGGAGATTTTTGAGAAGCAGCTTGAGAAGTGCCGGGTGGACTTTTTTGATTTTTACCTGTTTCACAACGTGTGCGAGATGAATATCGATGCATACCTGGACGATGAGAAGTACGGTATTTATACATATCTGACACAGCAGAAGAAAAACGGGCGTATCCGCCACCTGGGCTTTTCCGCTCATGGCAGTCTGGATACCATGAAACGTTTCCTGGATGCCTACGGGAAGGACATGGAGTTTTGCCAGATTCAGCTGAATTATGTGGACTATGAATTTCAGGACGCAAAGGGAAAAATCGAGCTGCTGACATCCTACGGCATTCCGGTGTGGGTGATGGAACCGTTGCGGGGCGGCAAGCTGGCGAATCCGCCGCAGGAGACCGTGGAGCGGCTGCATGAGATCCGCCCGGATGAGACGCTTGTGGCGTGGGCGTTTCGTTTTCTGCAGAGCCTGCCCGAGGTGAGGGTCACTCTCTCCGGTATGTCCGATATGCAGCAGTTGAAGGAAAATATCGAGACTTTTTCAACGGACGCGCCGCTTTCGGCGACGGAGATGGACGGGCTGCTTGCAGCGGCCCACGGTATGATTCAAAACTGCCTGCCGTGTACCTCCTGCCGTTACTGTACGGCGCACTGCCCGCAGGGGCTTGATATTCCGCGGCTCATCACTCTCTACAACGAGCATTGCTTTACCGGGGGAGGCTTTATCGCATCGATGGCGGATTTCAAGGCAAAATTAGAGGTGTAGGAAAGGCACAGATGTGCCCTTTGTGCCGGGCCTTGATCGGTGCCCTTTGTGCCGATCTTTGATCGGTGCCCTCTTGAAAATTATACTTGGAAGCGTGACGCGCGGTCACCATTAATTACGGCATGTTTCTGCCCCGGCTTGTGAATTTTCTGGCGGTCAGCTTTGGAATTTTTCTGCTGGTACGTCAGAGTATTTCTGTCATTGGAAAGAAATGGGGCAATGCCGGACACAAGCCTGGAGATGATACAAAAGCGGTGGAAGATTTTAGAAAAATTCAGAAGTATATATGTTACTGGCGAAAGGGGAGGGCGCTCCAAAGACTTATGCGAAATTGAAAAAGAGTATTTGCAATGACAAATGCTTTCTTATAATGAAAGCAGGTGTAAATCTGAAGGAGAACGACGGGCTGAAGAAATCACCTGATTAGAAAGCAGTTTTTGTCATTTGAGGGTATTTCGGGACACAAAAGAACAGGTGGGCAGTGCAGGCGGCTACTGCTCCGCCTGTTTTTGTGTCGCTGTAGCAATACCTTCCTGATTTGCCGGGGTTGGAGGGAGGGCTGCCTGAAGCTATATTGCGAACACATGTTTGAAAATTTGCAAAAATCTCTTTACGCCGTACATGTGGTTGTGGTATGATATTACGGATGTCTGGCAGGGCAGTTTTTGACCGGGTGGAAAGGGTATTACCTTTCGGAGATGGCGGCATGGAAAGCCGGGAGAGAGCGGCGCATGCCAAAAGAATGAAGAAAGAGGGAAATCACGATGGCAAAGGACAATTATGATGCCGGGAGTATTGCAGTCTTAGAGGGCCTTGAGGCAGTGCGCAAGCGCCCGGGCATGTACATCGGCAGCGTTTCGAGAAAAGGTCTGAACCATTTAATTTACGAGATTGTGGATAATTCTGTGGACGAGCATCTGGCGGGGTATTGCAACACGATTTATGTGACGCTGGAGGCGGACGGCTCGTGCACGGTGGAGGACAACGGACGGGGAATTCCGGTGGGAATGCACGAGAAGGGCATGTCCGCGGCGCGTCTTGTCTTTACGACGCTCCACGCGGGCGGCAAATTTGACAGCAGCGCATACAAGACCAGCGGCGGCCTGCACGGCGTCGGCTCCTCGGTCGTAAATGCGCTCTCGACGTACATGGACGTGCAGATCAGCCGGGAGGGGTTCATCCACCACGACCGCTACGAGCGGGGCAATCCGGTGATCGCGCTGGAAAACGGGCTGCTTCCGGTCATTGGAAAGAGCAGAAAGACCGGAACGAAGATCAATTTTTTGCCTGATCCAAAGATTTTTGAAAAGACGCGGTTTAAAAGCGACGATGTGAAGAGCCGGATGCACGAGACGGCCTACTTAAATCCCGCGCTGACGATTGTTTACGCGGACAGGCGGGACGGGAAGGACGAGCGTATCGAGTTTCACGAGCCGGAGGGCATCAGCGGTTTCGTGCGCGACCTCAACAAAAACATCGAGACGATCCACGACGTCGTCTACTTTAAGGGTGAGAGCGACGGCATCGGCGTGGAGGCGGCGTTCCAGTATACGAATGAATTTCATGAAAATATTTTAGGCTTCTGCAACAACATCTACAACGCGGAGGGCGGTGCGCATATCACGGGCTTTAAGACTGTGTTCACGACTGTGATTAACCAGTACGCCAGAGAGCTTGGCATTTTAAAGGAAAAGGACGCGAATTTTACCGGAACCGATGTGCGAAACGGCATGACGGCCGTGATCTCGATTAAGCATCCTGACCCGCGCTTCGAGGGGCAGACAAAGACCAAGCTGGACAATCAGGACGCGGCGAAGGTGACGGCGAAGGTGACCGGGGATGAGATACAGCTCTTTTTTGACAAGCATCTGGAGACGTTAAAGGCAGTCATCGAGTGTGCGCTCAAGGCGGCTAAAATCCGAAAGACCGAGGAGCGCGCAAAGACGAATCTGCTCACAAAGCAGAAGTTTTCCTTCGACTCCAACGGAAAGCTCGCAAACTGCGAATCGCGTGACGCCTCCAAATGCGAGATTTTTATTGTCGAGGGGGATTCGGCGGGCGGCTCCGCAAAGATGGCGCGAAACCGCATGTATCAGGCGATCATGCCGATCCGCGGCAAAATTCTGAACGTCGAGAAGGCCTCGATTGACAAGGTGCTCGCCAACGCGGAGATCAAGACGATGATCAACGCGTTCGGCTGCGGCTTTTCGGAGGGCTACGGAAACGACTTTGACATCTCAAAGCTGCGCTACGACAAGATCATTATCATGGCGGATGCGGACGTGGATGGCGCGCACATCTCCACGCTTCTGCTCACACTCTTTTACCGGTTCATGCCGGAGCTGATCTTTGAAGGACATGTGTATATCGCGATGCCGCCGCTTTACAAGGCGATGCCAAAAAAGGGTGCGGAGGAATACCTCTACGACGACGCGGCGCTGGAAAAATACCGGAAACGACACACCGGAAGCTTTACGTTACAGCGCTACAAGGGATTAGGAGAGATGGATGCGGATCAGCTCTGGGAGACGACGTTAAATCCCAAGACGCGTCTCCTGAAAAAGGTGGAAATCGAGGACGGGCGGATGGCGAGCGATGTGACCGCAATGCTGATGGGGACGGATGTGCCGCCGCGCAGGGCGTTTATTTATGAGCACGCGCGGGATGCAGAGCTGGACATCTAATGATAAGTTATTCCGAAGCGGGTGCCGATCAAAGACCGGAACAGAAGGCACTGATCGAGGACCGGATCAAGAGGAACCGATCGAAGATCGGAACAAGAGGCACCGATCATAGATCGGTACAAGAGAGATAATATTAAAGGGAGATTTGATAAATGGATGAACAGGATAGGCTGATACGAACCGAATATTCGGAGATCATGCAGAAATCGTATATTGATTATGCCATGAGCGTTATCGTTGCCCGTGCCCTGCCGGATGTACGGGACGGCCTAAAGCCGGTGCAGCGCAGGACGCTCTACGACATGTACGAGCTGGGGATCCGTTATGACCGGCCCTACCGCAAGAGTGCTCGTATCGTGGGTGATACGATGGGTAAATATCATCCCCACGGTGACAGCTCTATCTATGATGCCCTGGTGGTCATGTCCCAGGATTTTAAGAAGGGACTGCCGCTGATCGACGGCCACGGCAATTTCGGTTCCATCGAAGGGGACGGGGCCGCGGCGATGCGATACACCGAAGCACGTCTGCAAAAGATCACGCAGGAGGCGTATCTGGCGGATCTGGACAAGGATGTTGTGGATTTTGTTCCGAATTTCGACGAGACCGAGAAGGAACCCGAGGTGCTTCCGGTGAAGGTGCCGAATATTCTGATCAACGGCACCGAAGGTATTGCGGTGGGCATGGCGACCTCTATTCCGCCTCACAATTTTGTCGAGGTCATCGGGGGCGTCAAGGCGTACATGAAAAACCCGGATATCAATACGGAGCAGATGATGCAGTACATCAAGGGGCCGGATTTTCCCACCGGAGGCATTGTCACGAATCAGAACGAACTGCTCTCTATCTATGCGACGGGCGTCGGGAAGATCAAGGTCCGCGGCAGGGTTGTCATCGAAAAGCTGAAAGGCGGAAAGGAGTGCATCGTCGTCACCGAGATTCCGTATACGATGATTGGTGCAGGCATTGGCAAATTTTTGAACGACGTCTACGGGCTTGTTGAGAAAAAGCAGACGAATGATATCGTCGATATTTCGAACCAATCCTCAAAAGAGGGGATTCGTATTGTTATTGAGCTGCGCAAAGGTGCGAACGCGGAAAATCTTTGCAATCTTTTATATAAAAAGACGAAGCTGGAGGATACCTTTGGCGTAAATATGCTGGCGGTAGCGGACGGCAAGCCGGAGACGATGGGGCTTGTGCCGATGATTCGCCACCATGTGGATTTCCAGTATGAGCTGGCCACGCGAAAATATAAGACACTGCTCGCAAAGGAGCTGGAAAGGCAGGAGGTACAGGAGGGACTGATCCGGGCGTGCGACGTGATCGATCTGATCATCGAGATTCTGCGGGGCAGTAAGAATGTGAAGGACGCGAAAGCCTGTCTGATATCCGGAGATACATCAAAAATTAAATTTAAACATAAAGAATCAGAAAAGGATGCGAAGCTGTTGCGCTTCACAGAGCGGCAGGCGACGGCGATTCTGGAGATGCGGCTGTACAAGCTCATCGGCCTGGAGCTTGAAGCGCTCCTTAAGGAGCATGAGCAGACGATGAAAAACATCGCGGAGTATGAGAAGATTCTCGGGAGCCAGTCGGTGATGGCGAAGGTCATTATCAAAGAGCTGGACGGCTATTGCAAGGCCTACGGGAGAGAACGGCGCACGACGATTGACAACGTGGCGGAGGCGGTGGTCGCCGAGCCTAAGATCGAGGAGACGGACGTGGTTGTACTCATGGATCGTTTCGGTTATGCAAAGTCCGTGGACGTGGCGACCTACGAGCGCAACCGGGAGGCGGCGGATGCCGAGAACCGCTATATTTTGACGTGTAAAAATACAGACAAGATTTGCCTGTTTACCAACAGGGGAAATATGCACTTGCTGAAGGTGCTTGATCTGCCCTCCGGCAGGTTCCGGGACAAGGGTACGCCCATCGACAATTTAAGTAACTACGATAGCAGTACGGAGCA
>CASCGD010000049.1 GCA_949132985.1 uncultured Lachnospiraceae bacterium | reverse complement strand
AAAGGAATCTCAAAAGCCAGATAAATAAAGGCTTAAAGATTCCGAGAGTCTATAATAAGGAAAAGGAGAACTACATGTATTCATTTGAAACCCGCGTTCGCTACAGCGAATGCAATACAGAAAATAAAGCAGGGCTTACTACATTACTGGATTATCTGCAGGACTGCTGTACCTTTCAATCGGAGCATCTTGGCATCGGGCTGGAGTTTTTAAGCGAGCATCACGCTGCATGGATTTTGAGCACCTGGCAGGTAGACATTTTGCGCTATCCGTCCATGGGGGAGCAGCTGACTATCTGCACATGGCCTTATGGCCTGAAGGGCTTCTACGGGCTGAGAAATTTTAAAATTGAGGACAAAGGCAGAAGGACGGTTTTGAAGGCAAATTCGATCTGGGTGTATATGGATACGCGGACCGGGAAGCCGATGCGCCCCATACAGGAGATGCATGACAAATATCCTGCGGAGGAGCAGCTGGAAATGGAATACCTCGGGCGCAAGCTGCCGACGCTCCCCGGAGGAGAACAGAAAGCGCCGATTCTGGTTCCGCACTACTTTATTGACACGAACCATCATGTGAACAATGCAAAATACATTTTGATGGGAGAGGAATTTTTGCCGGAGGGCTTTTCGGTTAGCCGTATCTGGGCGGAGTACAAAAAGGCTGCTGTGCTGGGGAATGTGATCATTCCTTTTGTGGCGGTGGAACCGGAGCGTATCAGTGTGCGGTTAACAGATGAGGGCGGCATGCCTTATGCAAATATTATTTTTTATGGAAACCGGGCGGTGAAGGCACGGCGCAGTCGGGAGAAAAGGAGTTAGGATGAGAATAGGTGAGTATGAGACACTGACAATTATAAAGAAGGTAGATTTCGGCGTGTATCTGGCAGAGGGAATGGACGCGCAGGAGAAGGTTTTGCTTCCGAAGGCGCAGGTTCCGCCGAACGCTGCGCCCGGAGATCAGCTGGAGGTTTTTCTTTACCGGGATTCCGAGGACCGCATGATTGCGACCTGCATGAGGCCGAAGCTGACGCTGGGCGGTCTGGCGGTTCTTACGGTTTCGCAGATCGGAAAGATCGGTGCATTTCTCGACTGGGGGCTGGAAAAGGATCTGTTTCTTCCATATAAAGAGATGAGCCGCAGGGTGAAAGAGGGGGACGAGGTGTTTGTGACACTCTATGTTGATAAGAGCGGAAGGCTCTGCGCTAGCATGCGGCGCATTTATGAGAGGCTGTCCACCGATTCTCCGTACAAAAAGGGAGATGCGGTCCGCGGAAGGATTTACGAGTTTGGTCACGATTTCGGCACCTTCGTGGCAGTGGATGATTGCTACTCTGCGATGATCCCCCGCAGCGAGGACACGTCGGATCTGAAGATCGGGGATTTGATCGAGGCAAGGGTTACGGCGGTGAAGGAGGACGGTAAGCTGGACATTACCCGCAGGGAAAACAAGGAAGCGCAGATGGATGTGGACGCCGAAAAGGTGCTGCAGGTGATCCGGGAATATGGAGGCGTGCTGCCCTTTAACGACAAGGCATCCCCGGAGATTATTATGCGAGAGCTGCAGATGAGCAAAGCCGCCTTTAAGCGGGCAGTGGGGCGGCTTTATAAGGCGCGGGCGATTGAGATTACGGAGAAGAGCATTCGTTTGCTGTAGATGAAGGGACCCTATTTGTGACACGGGGTAAGCGGCGCAAATATTTGTCGCCTGCATGGCAGTCGGGCGGATTTTTTGCGGCAGACAAAAAAGGCGGCTGTCTTCAAAAGCTGACAGCCACCTTTTCCGCAGCTTCATACGTAGAGGTCTACGTTACCGCCGATGTCGGGATTCACGGATAACTCCATTGCGCGGATGAGGCTGTCTCCGGTTACCCGGGTCAGCTCAAGCTGCTTACTGAGCATGGCGACACCTACGTCTGTCGGTGTGTCGTATCCGTTTACCGATATGGACCCCTGCTCCATCCCAAATAACGCGGAGGAGGCAAGTGCACCGATTTCCATGGTCATCCCACCTTTCCTGATATGGAACGGTACAAAAAATCTGTGTACAGCTCCACAGTCTTTGATCTTGTCGCCGTAAGCGGTGCGCGTAAATTCAGCGGGCCGCGTTATGGGCGATATACATATTTTATCATGCAATCGGGGAAAATACAATGAAATACATGGAGGTACTGATATGTTGGATGTTATTATAATAGGAAGCGGACCGGCGGGGCTTTCCGCTGCAATCTATGCGATGCGCGCCGGACTGGAGGCGCTGGTGATCGAAAAGCAGCCCATGAGCGGCGGGCAGATTTTAAATACGGTGGATGTGGATAACTACCCCGGGCTGCCGGGCATTGGAGGGTTTGAGCTTGGACAGAGCTTTCGGACGCATGCCGAGAAGCTGGGTGTGCGCTTTGAGACTGCGGATGTGACAGGAATCGAGGCGGCAGGTGAAAAGGAAAAGACTGTGGTTACCGACAAGGGCAGACACAAATGCCGTGGGATTGTACTGGCCATGGGTGCGGCGCACCGTCCGCTGGATGTACCGGGGGAAGAGCGGCTCAAAGGGATGGGCGTATCCTATTGCGCGACCTGTGACGGTGCTTTTTTCCGCGGCAGAAAGGTCGCGGTCATCGGTGGCGGAGACGTGGCTTTGGAGGATGCGCTTTTCCTGGCACGCGGCTGTGAGAAGGTGTACCTCATTCACCGGAGGGACGCGCTTCGCGGAGCAAAATCTCTGCAGCAGAAAGTGTTTGACACGCCGAATATTGAGATCATCTGGGACAGCGTTGTAGAGGAAATACGCGGTGAGGAGACGGTGCAAATGTTACAGATTGTTAACAGAAAAACAGGAAAATTGTCAGATATTTCTTTGCAGGGCGTATTTATTGCGGTGGGAATTTTGCCGAATACACAACTTGTGCGGGATATCGTCGATTGTGATGATGGCGGTTACATCCGGGCAACGGAGACCGGCGTGACGAGTATTCCCGGTATTTTCGCCGCCGGAGACTTAAGAACCAAGCGTTTGCGGCAGGTTGTGACGGCCGCGGCGGACGGGGCAAACGCAATCACTTCCCTGGAAAGGTATTTGTACGAAAACTGAATGGAAAAATTTGGTCTCCAAAAAATACAAAATTATGTCATCTGGTGGTTGACATAGTAATGTATCCTTGCTATAATGGCACTGTAACAAATGTAACAAATTTGTAACAAATTAAACATACAGGGAAACACCACTATTTTGGAGGCTAATATGAATTATAGATCTTTACGCATTACAACCTGCTGTCTGGCAAGCGCACTTACATTAGCGGCGGCTCCGCTTGTCGCGAATGCGGCACCGGTTGCGGGCGCGTCGGCAATTACAAATGTAAACGTGGCTTCGGAGTTAAATGCTTCGTCTTCCACATCCGGTATTTCACAGGTCGTATCACAGTGCCTGTCGGAGTACTTATCTGAGAATACCATCGGCGGCGGCAATGTTGTAAAGGAAGCATCGGCGGCGGAGACCGTGACTGCATCCGGCAGTGAGGTTAAAGCGAAGGTAGCAGATCAAAAGGAAGGGACGACAGAGAAAAAAGAAGAGGAAAAGATGGTCGTTGCGCAGGTTGACGGCTGTGTCAATGTCCGTGCTCATGCGAGTGAGGAGAGCAAGGTATTAGGAAAGCTCTACAATAATTCTGTCGGGACTCTGATTAAAGAGAAGGACGGCTGGTATAAGATCGAGTCAGGAAGCGTGACCGGTTATGTGAAAGCTGAGTTTGTAAAGGTTGATGACAAGAAACTTTTAAAGAAGGTCGGCACAAGAGTTGCAACTGTTGATACGACGACACTGCGTGTCCGCGCACATGCCGATGATGAGGCAAAGGTACTTGAGCTTGTTCCCGACGGTGAGGATCTGACGATCGTAAGTGAGAAGAAGAAGGATGACGGCTGGGTGAAGGTATCCGTAGAGGGCGGAGAGGGTTATGTATCCCTTGACTACGTAAAATTATCTACCGAGTATACTTATGCGGAGTCCAAAGAGGAAGAGGAGCGCAGGCTGGCGGCCGAGGAGGCAGAGCGTCAGGCGGCTGCGGAGGCGGCAGCGCAGGCAGCTGCGGCACAGCAGGCACAGACATCCTCCGGTAACGGAGGCGGCAGCTCCACCGGCAATGGCGGCGGCTCATCCTCAGGCGGTTCATCTTCAAGCAGCAATTCTGGAAGCTCAGGCGGTGGTTCATCTTCAGGCGGAAGCAACCGCAGCTACAGTGCACCCTCCGGTTCAAACGGACAGGCAGTTGCGAATTATGCATGCCAGTTTGTCGGTAACCCTTATGTATACGGCGGAACCAGCCTGACCAACGGTGCAGATTGCTCCGGCTTTGTAATGGCAGTATATGCAGCGTTTGGTGTATCACTCCCGCATTCTTCCAGCGCTCTGCGCAGCGTAGGATACGGCGTGAGCCTCAGCAATATTCAGCCGGGCGATATCGTATGCTACAGTGGCCACGTAGGAATTTATGTCGGCAACAACACGATCGTACATGCCAGCACAGAAGCGACCGGAATCAAGTACACATCACCTGTTACTTACCGTTCCGTAGTAGCTGTCCGCAGAATTTTCTAGTATCAGCACATAGAGAAACGAGTACCGCAATCCTTTCCGGGCGAAGGGGTTGCGGTTTTTTATGTGTCTGGTGAATTAGCCGCCGGAGGATGAGCTGTTCTGGACGAAGACCTGCCTGCGCATCAGCGCAATCCCTTGTTTTGGGAAGCGTATCTTTATGTGGAACAGCCATATCTCCGGCATGGAGACTCTAAAATAGCAACTTGCACAAATCGTATATGCCGTCCGAAAAATCTCCCGATCTATTCAAAAAGTTATTCACATTCCGGGAAGTGGTTTTATCAGAAAAACTGACTTATTCACGAAGTTATCCACGTTATCCACAGAAAAAGTTACAATTTGCGCGGTTTACATAGTAAAAAATCGAATAAATGTTTTGTGCAGTTGCAATAAAGATCCTTATTTTGTCAAAAAATGGGGAAAATAACTTGACAAATGATACAAGGGACACACGGCTTGTGAATAGGAGAGCGTGCCGCTGCCTGCTTACTGAAGCTAAAAATTCTTACGGTTGAAAAAATAGTCGTACTCTGATATTATAAAAAGCAAATTCAGCTTTTTATAATCCAATATTATAAAAAGCAAATTCAGCTTTTTATACAAGGCTGATAATCCGACGTGGACATTACAGAGTGATAGGGTGAAACATGATTAAGCAAATACAGTTACTGGGGATGACAATTCCAAACTATTCCCTGAGGGAGGAGCTTCTGCTGGCGCAGGATGCTTTGAAGGATGGAAAGCTGCAATTGTTTTTGACGGTGTCAATGCAGTCGCTGATGAAAGTGAGCAGCAGTGAGTCTGAGGCGGCAAAGATCTGTGTGGAACAGGCGGATTTAGTCGTGGTGGATGATTCCGAGATTTTGAGCGTCGCAGGTATTACTTCCAGCCAGCGCATTCGCGAGGCAGCCGACCATATGTTTTTTGCGGAGCTGTTAAAGCGGCTGCAACGGGGCGGGCATCTGGTGTATCTCGTGGCGTCGAAAACTGCCGCGTTGGAAAAAATGAAAGAATTTTTGGCGGGACGGTATGAAAAGCTGGCGATCGTTGGAGAATATAGTATCGAGGATTACCCGGATGATCTGGATCGCATGATCAATGAGATCAACGGTGCGGCTCCGGATGTCATTCTTTCCGCGATGCCCACGCCTCAGCAGGAGGAGTTTCTTATGGCGAACCGCAGCAAGCTGCTGGCAAAGCTGTGGTACGGCCTGGGGGAAAATTACAGTCAGCCGATGGAGAAAAAGGGGCTGGGCTGGCGCATGAAGCGTCTCATACATTTTGGAAGGTTTAAGATGCATGTCAGTCAATATGGTGATCATCGGGAGAGCAAGAATTGAAGTAAGGATTGGTTGAAGTTATATGGTTCGAATTCATAAAAAAAGGACGGAGCTGGTGCGCGATTATATTTTACTCATCCTGGGCACCGGTTTGATGGCGCTGGCGATTCAGTCAGCCTATGATCCGATGGGTCTGGTCACCGGAGGAGTAACAGGAATTGGGATTTTGATCCGCAGGATGACGATAGGACTGATTCCGGGAGGTATTCCCCTGTGGTTTACCAATCTTTTTCTGAATGTGCCGGCGTTTATCGCGGCATGGTTTGTGATGGGAAAGTCGTTTGTGAGGCAGACGGCGTTGGCGGCGTGCCTTTTGTCGGCGTGGCTGGCAGTGATTCCAATAATGGATCTGGCGTCCGGTGACTATCTGCTGGCGGCGGTTTATGGGGGATTTCTAACAGGTGTAGGTATTTCCATGGTATTTCGAACCGGCAATGCGACGGGCGGCACGGATCTGGTAGCATCGCTTCTGCACCGCAAACTGCGCCGTTATTCGGTGGCCCAGCTTCTGGCTGTGCTGGACGGGTTGATTATTCTGGCAGGCTGGTATATGGTGGGCGCGCGCCCGGCGCTCTATGCGATTCTCACGGTGGCCATCGTAACGAAGGTGTCCGACATGATTCTGGACGGCCTGCACTATTCCAAGATGATTTTTGTGCTCTCGGATAAATCTTCTCAGATTGCCGAGCACATTCTCTACGAGATGGATCGCGGCTGTACAGCAATACCGGCACAGGGGCTTTACTCTGATGAAATGCGGAAAATGCTCTTCTGTGTTGTCGGAAAAAAGGAAGTGCTGGATTTCAAAGACTGCGTCAAGGAGCTTGATCCTCGGGCATTTGTCATTGTGACGGATGCAAATGAAGTACTCGGCGAAGGATTTTTAGAATATTAGCATAAAAAATGTGGGATTTCCTCTTCCCTTTTTTGCACTTTTGCATTAAAATGAAAAATACGAACTCTTTTTTGTTTTTTTCACCAAAATTTTTTTGTGTAAAATGTACAGTGAAGGTAACGGTTTAGCCCAGGACTTTTCAGCTGCTGCAAAGTCCGTGAGAATGTGTGAATTCAGCCTGAGAATCCAGCCCTTTGCTGGAAGTAAACTTTAAATGGGCCGGATTTTGTAACAGTGAAGCCGAAGGCTGAACTGTTACCAGTAGAAAGAGCTTGGATAGAGACAGGAGGAGCCGATATGGTATCAAATCAGATATTGCAGAATACAATAGATGGGTTGAAGGGAATTACGAGGAATGACTTGTGTGTGATTGATACGGAGGGTACGGTGCTGGCCACGACGTTTCCCGAAGCCGAGAACTTTACCGACTCATCACTGGCTTTTATAGAGTCGCCAGCGGATTCACAGGTTGTGCAGGGCTGCCAGTTTTTTAAGGTGTTTGACGAGCAACAGCTTGAGTATGTGCTGCTGGCATACGGGGAGACTGACGAAGCGTATATGATCGGCAAGATCGTTGCGTTCCAGATTCAAAATCTTCTGGTTGCCTACAAGGAACGCTTTGACAAGGATAACTTTATTAAAAATCTGCTGCTGGATAATCTGCTGCTTGTAGATATTTACAACCGCGCGAAAAAGCTGCATATCGATATCGACGTTCCCCGCGCGGTGTTTATTATTGAGACGAACCGGGAAAAGGACGGTAACGAGCTGGAGAAGGTGCGTTCTGTGTTTCATGGAAAAAATCACGATTTTGTGACGGCTGTGGACGAGAAGAACATCATCGTTGTCCGGGAGCTTTTAGAGGGAGAGGGCGGTGAGGAGCTTTACAAGACCGCCGAGGTTATCCGTGCGCTTTTTGTCGGGGCAGGGGCGGACGTACATATCGCCTACGGATCGATTGTAAAGGAGATCAAGGAGGTTTCCCGCTCTTACAAGGAGGCGCGCATGGCGCTGGATGTAGGAAAGATTTTCTTTGAGGATAAGGATATCATTGCTTATGCCGCACTTGGTATCGGGCGTCTTATTTACCAGCTTCCGATTCCTCTCTGTAAGATGTTTATCAAGGAGATTTTCGATGTCAGGTCGCCGGATGATTTTGACGAGGAAACATTGGTGACGATCAATAAATTTTTCGAGAACAATCTGAATGTGTCCGAGACATCGCGCCAGCTGTACATTCACCGCAATACGCTTGTGTACCGTCTGGACAAACTGCAGAAGAGTACAGGGCTTGACCTTCGCATTTTTGAGGATGCTATCACCTTTAAGATTGCGCTGATGGTTGTCCAGTACATGAAGTATATGGAGACAATGGACTATTGATTATCATGGCGTGGCAGTTGGATGCCATACTTTATGACCGGGAGGTTTTATGATTCAGATTGACCATGTGAGTAAGGCCTTTTCTGTGGGCATACCCGCATTGAACGATGTAACATTACACATTTCGGAGGGCGAATTTGTATTTGTGGTTGGAGACAGCGGCTCCGGGAAATCCACACTCATCAAGCTTCTGTTAAAGGAGCTGGAGCCGACATCCGGCAGTATTACCATCAACAATACAAATCTTCAGAAGCTTAGACGCAGGCAGATCCCCTATTTCCGCAGAAATGTCGGCTGTGTGTTTCAGGATTTCCGGCTGCTTAAGGATCGGAACGTTTACGACAACGTGGCGTTTGCACTGCGCGTTGTGAGCGCGTCGGGACGCAGCATCCGACAGAAGGTTCCGGTAATGCTGTCCATGGTGGGGCTGGCGGCAAAATACCGCTCGTTTCCGAAGCAGCTCTCCGGCGGTGAGCAGCAGCGCGTGGCGATCGCCCGGGCGCTGGTAAACAATCCGAAGATTTTGCTTGCGGATGAGCCTACCGGAAATCTCGACAATAACAATGCGTGGGAGATTATGAATCTGCTGGAAGAAATTAACCAGCGGGGAACCACAGTCGTTGTCGTCACGCATAATCTGGAGATTGTGAAGGCGATGGGTAAGCGCGTCATTGCGATTCAGAAAGGAGTTGTCGTCTCAGATTCCCAGAAGGACGGCAGAGGTGGTGGCGGCTATGAGAATTAGTACATTATTTTATTCGGCAAAACAGGGTATTAAAAATATCTGGCGCAACAAGATGTTTTCCCTCGCTTCCATTGCCACGATGGCGGCATGCATTTTTTTGTTTGGACTGTTTTTTGCGATTGTGACGAATTTTCAGTCTATGGTAAAAGAGGCGGAGGAGGGCGTGGCGGTGACGGTTCTCTTTGACGATGATATCACGCCGCAGGAGATCGCGGAGATCGGGGAAAAGATCAAGGTGCGCTCGGAGGTTTCGGCGTACAATTTCAAATCCGCGGCTGATGCGTGGGAGGAGTTTTCGCAGGTTTATTTTGAGGGCAACGAGGATTTGGCAGAGGGCTTTGGAGATGACAATCCGCTGCAAAAGTCCGAGAGCTATGAAATCTATCTGAGTGATGTGGCCGCGCAGGATGTACTTGTGACCTACCTGGAGAGCCTGGACGGTGTGCGGGAAGTACGCCGCTCGGAAATTGTTGCAAATACGCTCTCTGATTTTAACCGGCTGATCGGTTATGTGTCTGTGGGTATTATTTTGATCTTGCTTTGTGTGGCGATTTTCCTGATCAGTAATACGGTCATGGTAGGCATCGCCGTCCGCAAGGAGGAGATTGCGATTATGAAACTGATTGGAGCCACGGACTTTCTCGTGCGCGCACCTTTTGTAGTGGAGGGTATTCTGATCGGTCTCATCGGCTCGGCGCTGCCTCTTATGTTACTTTATAGTATGTACAGCAGGCTGATCGTATATATTATGAATAAGTTCAACTTTTTGAGCAGCCTTTTGAGCTTTTTGCCGGCAAATGAGGTATTTAAGGTACTGACTCCGGTTGCGCTTGCGCTCGGCGTGGGCATTGGCTTTTTAGGCAGCTTTGTGACAACCCGCAAGCACTTGAAGGTATAATGATATGGAAGAAAAGGAACTGGAAGAAAAGGAACTGGAAGAAAAGGACACAGGAGAAAAGGATATAGAAATAGAGGATACAGAAAAAAAGGGCACAGGAGAAAGAGATACGCAGGAAAAGGAACCCGGCGGGGGAGAAAGCGCAGAAAATGAGATTGGAGAGAAGGAGCAGCAGATGCAGGAAGCCGCAGAAGCCATTCGTGAGGACTTAAAAAGAATTGAGCGGGGAGAGCGGATGGCATTGCTTAAGGGAATTGTGATCGGTTCGCTGGCGATGTTTGCCCTGTGTATGTTAACGGTTTTCGTCATCCCGGCTATGGTTGGCCGCCAATCGCAAGAGGGCGGGCGGGAAGCCGCTGTGACGGAGGAGGACAGCATTCTGACAGGATCGGTCAGAAGTAAGATTGATCTTCTTACAGAGCTCATAGATATGCTTTACTATGAGGATGTGGACGAGGAGGATCTGGTGGACGGGTTGTACAAGGGGTTGTTTTCCGGTACCGGCGATATCTACTCCGGCTATTTTACCCCTGAGGAGTATGAGAGTTTTATGATCTCCACCACAGCCTCACTTTGCGGGATCGGCGCTTCGCTTCAGCAGGAGGCGGGGACGATGCAGGTGGTTGTCAAGCGTGTGTATGAGGGAAGTCCGGCGGAAAAATCCGGCATAAAGGAGGGCGACCGGATTGTGAAGGTGGGCGATATTGTTGCCACAACGATGGAACTGTCGGAATTGGTGACACATATCCGCGGCGACAAAGGTACAACGGTGCACTTGAAAATTTACCGCGAGAAGGAGCACGACTATGCGGAGCTGGATGTGGAGCGCGATTATGTGGATATGCCGACGGTCAGCGGGGAGATGCTGCGGGACGGTATAGGATATATTCTGATTTCAGAGTTTGGAGATAAAACCGGAGAGGAATTTTCGGAGGCGGTAAAGAATCTGGAGAAGCAGGGCATGAGTGCAATGATTGTTGATCTGCGTGATAATCCGGGCGGTATGATTACGTCCGTGACAGAGATTTTAGATGAGATTCTGCCTAAGGGCGTGACGGTCTGGACCGAGGATAAGGCGGGTAATAAGGAGGAGTACAAGTCGGATGCGTCGTGCATGGATTATCCGATGGCAGTGCTCATAAACGGCGGAAGCGCCAGCAGCTCAGAGATCTTTGCGGGGGCGATCCGCGATTACGAATACGGCACGCTGATCGGGACGAAAACCTTTGGAAAGGGAATCGTGCAGAGCATTCGCCAGTTAAAGGACGGAAGCGCCTTTAAGATCACCACCGCCAGATATTTTACGCCGAAGGGGGAGAATATTCACGGTGAGGGCATTGCGCCGGATATCGAGTTGGAGTATGAATACTTAAACCCGGACGCGACGGAGTATGACATGATGGAGGATAATCAGATTTTGAAGGCGATTGAGGTGTTGAAGGAGAAGTGATGAGCCACGCCGGCAGCGCGCAGAATATTCCCAAAAAGACACGCTTCCGCTTGGATAAAAACGTAGCGGATGCTAGGCTCGAAAGTACCTCGCCAAGCACCGACGTTTTTATAACAGTCTTTTTTTGGAATATTCTGCGCGCCGCCGGCTGGTTGTCGTAATCTGGAACAACTTGAAATGATATAGGAACATGTTGTGTGGGTGAAGATTTAGTGTTGCTGGAAATAAAGTAGGGTTTTGGGTTTCCGGTATGCGGATTTTTGCCCGTTTGCGGAGAAGAAAGAAGGTGACAGAATGGTAGAATTAGATCCGTATCGCATGTTATTAAATACGTGGAAAGAACCACTTCTGGAAGTGAGGGATGCACTTTGACTTAGCGAATAAGTCGAAACGTATTGAGGAATTAGAGCGGGAGATGGAGGCGCCTGATTTTTGGGATGACGTTGAAATATCCCAGCAGAAAATGAAAACACTCAAAAGTCTTAAGGATGATCTGGAAACTTATCAGGAGCTGGAGATGTGCTATGAGGATATTGAGACGCTGGTTCAGATGGCGGAGGAGGAAAATGACGCATCGCTTCTGGCGGAGATCGAGGAGGCAAAGAACAGTTACGAAAAGACCTACGAGGGTATCCGTATCAAGACACTGCTCTCTGGCGAGTTTGACGCGGACGCGGCGATCGTGTCCTTAAATGCGGGGGCAGGTGGGACCGAGTCCTGTGACTGGGCGTCCATGCTCTACCGCATGTACACCCGCTGGGCGAACGCGAAGGGCTTTTCCGTGGATGTGCTGGATTTTCACGAAGGCGATGAGGCCGGTATCAAATCGGTGACCTTTCAGGTCAACGGGGAGAACGCATACGGTTATCTCAAATCCGAGAAGGGCGTGCACCGCCTGGTGCGCATCTCGCCGTTTAACGCGGCGGGTAAGCGCCAGACCTCTTTTGTGTCCTGTGATGTGATGCCGGATATTGAGGAGGATATCGATATCGAGGTGAAGGACGAGGACATCCGCATTGACACTTATCGCTCTAGCGGTGCAGGCGGACAGCATATCAACAAAACGTCCTCGGCTATCCGCATCACGCATTTTCCCACGGGCATTGTGGTGACGTGCCAGAACGAGCGCTCTCAGCACATGAACAAGGATAAGGCGATGCAGATGCTCAAAAGCAAGCTGCTCATGCTGCGTCAGCAGGAAAATGAACAGAAGGAGGCGGAAATCCGCGGCGAGGTGACGGAGATCGGCTGGGGCAACCAGATCCGCTCCTATGTCATGCAGCCATACACGATGGTGAAGGACCGCCGTACCTCCTGTGAGACGGGAAACGTCGATGCCGTGCTGGACGGAGAGCTGGATCCGTTTATCAACGCCTATCTGAAATGGCTCTCCCAGGGAGGAAATGAAAGTGAGGACGACGGCGCATTTTAGGAAGTTTTCGAAGACAGACTGAGTGGTATATCATGTGTGTGTAAAAGGACATTTCATCGTTTTTAGTGGATGGATGTCCTTTTATTGTGCGGTGAAAGGATAAAAGCACTGGCAATGCGTGTAATGCGTATTAAAATAATATCAAGTTCTCTAAACTTTTACTGGAACCCTTATTCTCGGTGGCGCAGGCAGAACAAATATAAAGATCGGTTGCGCGAAGGAGCTATCAAGGCGGCAGCTCCTTACCATATATCAAAATCAGATGCTTTTTCTCGATTTTTAAAGGCGGGAACGCTTTCTTTCGTCTGATTTTTCGATCGATATATGTCGGTTTTCTGACAATAAAAAGTGACATAATAAATATTGAAAAACGCAGACAACAAGTATATAATAGCAACTATCTGATGTAAATATGAGATACATATTACTGTAAAGAGGAAAAAGAACATGAAAAATTGCAAAAGTACAATGTGTCAGAAACCTCTGATTTTCCTGATAGCGGCTGCTATTGGCATCTCAGGTGTATTTGGTGTGTCCGTGCCGGTGCATGCGCAACAGCCCGGGACAGAAGCGGGAGATACGGCCGGGACGAAAAACGGGGTGGATTTTGAAGCCGGTGAACAGCTCGGCACAGGAGAGGCGGACGGCTCCGGCGAACAGCCCGGCACGGGAGAGGCGGACGGCTCCGGCGGACAGTCCGGCACGGATGAACCAGGCGGCTCCGGCGGACAAGCCGGCACGGATGAACCAGGCGGCTCTGGCGGACAAGCCGGCACGGATGAACCGGACGATTCCGGGGCGAAAGACGACGGCGAGGCGGCAGCCTACACAGACAAACAGGGCGTGATCTACACTTTCGCCGGAAAAAAGAACTGCTATGTGAGCGGGTTTGAAACGAATATTGCATCTGCCATCCGGATTCCGGAGGCGGTTAAGGCTAACGGCGGCACGTATCAGGTGAAGGGAATCCGGGCGTCGGCGTTCAAAAGCTGCACGGCGTTAAAGCGCCTGGAGATCCCGAACAGCGTCACGGATATCGAAGCGGATGTGTTTCAGGGATGTAAAAATTTAAAGAGTATCGTGATTGTCCCGGTGAAATATACGGTGAAGACGAGCGGAAAGACCGCGGCTGCCACCGTAAAAATAGACGGCGCACTGCTCACGACACCGGCGGATGTGAAGCTGGAGCTCGGCCCGGACGTGGTAAAAAAATCTGTCTCCGGCAAAAAGACCGACGGGGTGACGCTCCAGGTATTTGTCAGGGACAATGCTTCATATCGGGTAAAGGATGGCCTGCCGGAGGATATTACTTTAGCGAAGAAGGCTGTGAAACTTGTGGCGGACAGCGGTAAGAGCCTGAAGGTGAGGGTGAAGGACGCTCAGGGCAGCAGCTATTACATCAAGGCGGATGCGGCGGATTTGAAACAGTTATCCGGAGATCTCTCCCTGTCCGTCAAAAAAGAAAAGGCGGACGATACATCAGGAACGCTCCAAACCGATTTAAAGAAGGCCATTCAGAAAAACAAGCTTGGCGCGGGCAACGTTGATATTTTATCCTATGGGTTCGGGAAGGGTACGAAGGCAAACATCAGCATTGTCTTTCCGGTAAAAAACGCAAAGGCCGGAAGCGAAGTTTATGTGTACCGCTATGATAAGGCAAAGCGCGTATTTGCGGCGGTATCCTTCCACCCGTACACCGCTTCAAAACAGGGGACGGTCACACTGCCTATTTCAAAGGGCGGAACCTTCCTTGCGGTGAAGAAATCCCTCAAATATATGAGCCGGAAGCCGGCCAGCGAGTTTTTGCGGGAGAAGGGCAGCACGTATTATGTCGATCAAAAGGGTAATGCCGTGCACGGCTGGAAAAAGATCGGCAGCGAATATTATTATTTTGACAGGGACAGCGGAAAAATGGCCGCGGGCGGCAAGGTGGATGGGATCGCCATCCGGACAGACGGAACCGCAAAGCAGACCGCTGCGGGTGTGGCGAAAATTCAGACGATGATCAAGGCGCGCGCGGTTGTCGAGAAGATCACAAAGCCTTCGGACAGCATCACCGTAAAAAGGGAAAAGTGCTTCCGCTGGGTATTTCAGTTTCCGTACAGAAGATATCGGCGTCTGAAACCGATTTATAAGCAGCCGGGGTGGGAGGTGACGTTTGCCAACGATATTTTCGACCATAAGCAGGGCTGCTGTGTTTCGGAGGCGTGTGCGGTCGCATTTCTGTTCCACGAGTGCGGTTACAAAACCGTTTACGTCGGAATTGACACGGGGCATGCCTGGGTAGAGCTGGAGGGCAGGGTATTTGACCCGTTATTTGCCGAGGGACGGGGCTACAGTAAATACTATAATATCCCGTATTCGAGCTACTATATGAGCAAGCCCGTATACAAAAGAAAAATATAAAAGGAGAACAGGTGTTATGAACAAAAAGCGTATGTTATCGGCCTTTCTTGCGCTGGTTGTAATGATCGGGATGTTTGCTGTTCCGGTGCATGGCAAAGCGGTCAAAGCGTCAGGCGTGGAGAAGATTACCTTTGAAAAGAGGGACGGGAAGAAGTATGGCACGGACGAGGACGGAAATCCGCTCAGCGGCTGGTCAAAGGACAAAAAGTACTACTTTTACAAGGATGGGGAAGTGGCCACCGGAATTGTGGTGATCAAGGAAAAGTTTTACAGCTTCACAGCCAGCGGGAAATACAATGACGCAAAGACAAAGAAGATCCGGGGAGCGGCGAAATACGAAAAGCCATTCGCCCCTCTGAGAAAGCTGATCGGGAAACCGAAAAAGGCAAAGTATTACGAAGAAAGCTGTTACGGAAAGGGCAAAGACGGCATCCTGACGTACGACGGGTTTACAGTCTACACCTTTAAGCCGGACAAGGGCGCGGAGATTTTTATGGGCGTGGAGTGAGGCTCAGGGGAGATTGACACGCTGAAATTTCGGGACAGCGCGCAGCAGAAAATAAAATGAAGCAACGAAAGAAAAAGAAAGGAATGCGTGATTAAAATGAAAAAATTATGGAAGCGGGCCATTGCCTTCGGGCTGGCGGTCTGCATCTCAATGACGGGATTTACACAGGTCGCACAGGCGGCGAAAAAGTCCGTGGACGAGAAGCTGGACGAGAAGGTGACGGCAATCCTTAAGAACACGACGAAAGAGGAGGATACGGACAAGCAGAAGCTGAAAAAGCTTTTTAACTATGTGGAAAAGAAGTGCGGCTATGCGCGTAAGGTCGGATTTGAGGCCTATGACGGATGGGAGAAGGATTTTGCCTATGAAATGCTGAAAACCAAGAAGGGAAGCTGCTACCATTTTGCGGCTGCCTACGCTTATCTGGCGGCAAAGGCGACCGACTATAAGGTGCGGATTGGAGTCGGAGAGACGAACGGATTCAGCGGAGAGCTGCAGCCCCACGCATGGGTGGAGGTCAAGATCAAGTCCAAATGGTATATCTGCGATCCGAATATGGACAAATTTGCGGAGAAGTCCTCGGGAAAATATTATCTCAAGAAGAGAACCGGTTTAAAAAAGACCTACAACAATTATAAAAACACGAAATACTACACGGTTATGGGAAGAAAAACCGCAGGGCTTCGGACCATCGACGGGAAGAGCTACTACTTTGACAAGCAGGGTATTCAGCGGACCGGATGGCAGGAGTATCAGGGGGACTACTATTTTTTTAAGATAGCGGACGGCGAGAAAGGCCGTATGGTCACGTCGTGCCGCGTAAATGGCATTACCCTGAAAAAGGACGGCAAGGCAAAGATTACAAAGGAGAGCAAGGCAAAATTAGAGATTCTTGTCATGGCCAACGAGATCGTGGAAAAAGCGACAGAGCCGGGTATGAAAAGATCGGAAAAGCTGCGGAAAAGTTTTGACTATCTGATAAAGAATTATCGATACCGCGGCTCGCCCAAATTTCAGAAGACAAAGCACTGGGAGCAGGATTACGCGAGATCCATGTTTGAGAAGAAACACGGGAACTGTTTTGCGTACGGGGCGGCCTTCGCGTTTCTTGCGAATGCGGTTGGCTGCAGGGACTGCTATGCTGTTTCAAGCGGCGGACACGGCTGGGCAGAGGTGAACGGAAAGATTTATGATCCGTCCTGGTGCCTGACGGACAAAAATCACAACTATTATGGGCGAAACCCGAATGAGAGAGGAAAGGGTGTCCCGAACTATGCGAAGGGCAGAGTCTATGCGGTGAAGATTTAGTATCATCCACTTTACATATCGTTTTAAAGCATGAGGTTATTTAAGGTGGATGATACTGGTGCGCCGACAAAGGATTGGCGTGCCGACGCTGCTGGATAGATACTGAGGAAGATAAGACCATGATATTTAGTTCACTTGTATTTTTATGCATATTTTTTCCGCTTGTACTTTTGCTACACTCCATCCTGCCGTCCCTGAGATTAAAAAACGGATTGTTAATTATCGCGAGCCTGTTTTTTTACGCGTACGGTGAGCCGGTTTATGTGCTGCTGATGCTTGCAAGCTCCGTACTGAACTATGCTGCGGCGAGGCTGGTTGCACCGGGAAGGTCCCATCGGAAAGCGTTTCTGGCTGCCGGTGTGGCGGCGAATCTGGGGTTGCTCGTATTTTTCAAGTATGTGGCTTTTCTGGTGGAGACGTGCAATGCGCTGTGTTCCCTGCATCTGCCTGTGCCGGACATACCGCTTCCGGTGGGAATTTCCTTTTTTACGTTTCAGGCGCTTTCCTATGTGATCGACGTCTACCAGGAAAAGGCGGATGTCCAGAAAAGCTATCCGAGGGTGCTTTTATATATCTCCTTCTTTCCGCAGCTGGTGGCAGGGCCGATCGTAAAATACCGGGATATCAGTGCGGCGATCGACGGGCGGACGGTGGATGCGGAGGCGATCGCGCGGGGGATGCGGCGGTTTATCTGCGGGTTAGGGAAAAAGGTGCTCATTGCAAATACGGCAGGGCTGGCTGCGGACCATGTATTTTTAGCGGCTCACGGCGAGGTTGACATGGCGGCTGCGTGGGTCGGAGCCATTGCGTATACACTGCAGATCTATTATGACTTCAGCGGCTACAGCGATATGGCCATCGGGCTGGGTCGGATGTTTGGCTTTCGGTTCAGGGAAAACTTTCAGTATCCTTACGGGGCGGTTTCCGTGCGGGACTTCTGGCGGAGGTGGCATATTTCCCTTTCCACATGGTTCAGGGAATATCTGTACATCCCGCTGGGCGGGAACCGGGAGGGACAGGTGCGCACCTGCGTGAACCTTCTCATCGTGTTTTTGTGCACGGGTATCTGGCATGGCGCGAACTGGACATTTGTGGTGTGGGGCCTGTGGCACGGCCTGTTTCTTTTGCTGGAACGGCTTTTGCCCGAGACAAAAATACCGTCGTTTATCACACGGATTTACACGATGCTGGTCGTGATCGCCGGATGGGTGGTTTTCCGGGCGGACACAATAGGGGATGGGCTGTTTCTTATCAGCCGGATGTTTTCGGGAATTTCGGGTGCAGGCATCAGCAATCTTGCACTGCAGCAGCTGACACCCTGGTTTCTGGCCATGAGTGCGGCAGGCATCATCGGCATGGCGCCGATTCGCGGCTTGGTCAGCCGTATACAGGAGCACGATTCGGATGAGACGTGCGTGGGAGGATGGAAGGCGGTGCGCGCCGTGACATATGTCCTTTCCGTGCTTCTTCTTGTCTGGTGCATGATACGGCTGTCGGGAAGCACCTATAATCCGTTTATTTATTTCAGGTTCTAACATATGGAGGATGGCAATGAAGAAAAAAGCGGTCTATTTCTATCTTGCGCTGTGCCTGCTGCTTTGCATCCTGCCGGTGGCGGGAATGGCCGTCTATCAGACGGACGAGACGACGGAAAACCGGAAGCTGGCGGCGGTTCCCTTAGTGATGAAAGAGGGGCATCTGAATACGGACTATTTCGAGGAGTGCGGCGCCTGGTTTGAGGATCATTTTTCCTTTCGAAAGGAGCTGGTGACAGTGGATGCGCTCATCCAGAGCCGGCTGTTTTCCGTTTCCAACGTGGACACCGTGATGACGGGTACGGACGGCTGGCTGTATTATACGGACACGTTGGATGACTACCTGCGGACGAACACGATGAACCCAAGGCAGGTATTCAACGTGGCAAACAACGTTTCGCTGCTCCAGCGGTATGTGACAGAGCAGGGCGCGGTATTTGCATTCACCGTCGCACCGAACAAAAATTCCCTTTACGGTGAGCATATGCCCTGGTATGCGGGGCGTGCGGGGGAATCAGCGAAAAATATCGATCTGATCGAGCCGGAGCTGGCCAGGGCGGGCATTTCCTACGTGGATCTGTTTTCGGCGTTTGAGCGGACCGACGAAACGCTCTATCTGAAACGGGATTCCCACTGGAATGAAAAAGGAGCGGTGCTCGCCTACAATACGATTTTTGATGATCTGCTCATGGAGCACAAGACCTATGAGACGGTGGATGTGCTGCGGGAAAAGCGTGAGATCGGTGATCTGAACCGGATGCTTTATCCTCTGGCGGCAGAGCCGGAGTGGAATTTTTATTATCAGGGTGAAAGACATTGGGACTATACGACTGAGCCAAAGGACGTGGAGGCGGCCTGGATTCAGACTGCATGTAAGACGGGCACGGGAAGCCTGCTTATGTTCCGGGATTCCTTTGGAAATACGCTGCTGCCGCTGATGGCAGAGCACTTTGCGGAGGCGTCATTTTCCAAGGGTGTTCCGTATTTGATGGAAAGCTATATGGAGCAATACCGCCCGGAGGTTGTGATTGTGGAGAAGGTGGAGCGGAATCTGGACGAATACCTTTCGGCGCCGGCTGTGATCGAGGGACTGAAAATAGAGCCGGACCAAAGCGTGGAGAGGATGTCTGCGGAGTCGAAGGACGGATCGGAGAGCGCTGTAATGCCTGTGGCGGATGGCGCGGGCGACGGAACGAAAGAGCAGTCAGCTGTAGTAATCACAGAGGGGCAGCCGAAGAATACGCAGATGAAACTGGAGGAGTCCCAGGAGGATATGAATTATTTTCTGCTCTCGGGCGATCTGGGCGATTCCGGACTGGCGGATGACACGCAGATTTTTGTGCGGCTTCGCGGCCAAAGCCGGGATGAGGATGAAACCTACGAGGCTTTTACCGTTTCGACGGAGCAGTCGGACTATGGCTTTGCGCTTTATTTAAAGAAGGATACGCTGGCCGCTTTTGATTCCGAAAATGCCGGAACGATCACTGCGGATGTACTGATTATGAAGGATGGCGCGTTTCAGATCGTGGACACAGGAGAGCTGGATGCGCAGGTGCAGCCGTAGCGGGAAAGCAGGCAGAGGATAGATGTACGGTGGTTTCTGCGGGCGAGGGCAGCAGGGAGAGAAAAATGACAGCAAAACGAATGAAAATCGGAGCTTTTGTAGGCGCGTGCATGTTTTTGTGCCTGATATGCTGCGGCTACAAAGAGCAGGAAATGAACATTGTAATTGTGGACGGAAGAGTGCGGACAGAGCTGACGGTAAAGGCGGGGACCACCGTGGAAGATGCGCTTTTGCAGGCGGAGATACCGCTGAATGAGCAGGATCTTGTATCCCCGGGGCGGGATGCCGCCATCACGGATGCCGATACGAACATCGTCATTTCAAGATACGCAAGGGTTAAGGTAGAGGATGACGGTGCTTCGCATGAGGTGGAGCTGACCGGCGGGACGGTGGCGGATGCCTTCCGGGAATTGGGTATAGAGCTGAACCCGAGAGATTACGTGAATCATAGCCCGGAGGGTTTTCTGGAGGACGGCATGGAGATCTTTGTGCTCCGCCGCAATGAGGTGACCCTCGTGGATGGCGACAGGAACACATATGTCACGACAGCGGATACTGTAAAAGACTTTCTGGAGGAACAGCAGGTTGTCCTGGACACGAAGGACCGCATCCATCCGTCACTCGATACACCCCTTGCGGGAGGAATGGAGATCGTGATCGATCGTGTATCCGTAAGGATCGTGAAGGAGCGGGAGCCGATCGCCTTTGAGAAAAAAGTAGAATATTCGAGTGAGCTTTACAGGGGCGAGTCGAAAGAAAAAACCGCAGGTGTGGACGGAGAAAAGGTGATCACCTACGAGGTCGTCTATGTGAACGGCAAGGTGGAAAAGAAGACTGCGGTCGCTGAAAAGGTGGTCAAGGAGCCTGTGGCTCAGGTCATCATAGAGGGGACGAAGGAGAAGGAAGCACCGAAGCCTCAGCCGCCGAAGCCGTCAAACGCAAATAAGAAGGATGAGCCTTATATTGTCTCCAAACAGAAAGTGCCTGACTGCGACGGCTCCGGACACGGATACTATGTGATCACATGGTCGGACGGCAAGGTGGAATATGAGGATTATTGACGGGCAAAGCCGTTGCTGTTTTCGAAGCGAGAGGGAACGAAATACCGATACTATTCACGGCTTGGGAGCCGCTCATAGTAACAATTCGGGGCGATATTCCCAATTTTGCTGTGCAAAAATCGCCCCTCACTCCTGAATCATGTTCTCACGGAACACGCAGCCAGTGCGCGTTCCTGGGGCGTGAAAAGTAACGAAATACCTGATGTAAAAATGGCGCAGGGCCGAACAGGTCTTGCGCCATTTGCTGTTTTGTGGTATTATCTTTCAGGTGAGTACAAATGTATTTACAGGACAAACACGGGAGTGTATAATGGAACGAAAGGCAGATTCCGTTATCAAAAAGCTATAATGGAATCAGAAGCGGATTCCATTATCAGAAAGGCTATAATGGAAGAAAAGACTAATTATTATGTGCTGAAGGAGAAGGCCGTACCCGACGTGCTGCTTCGGGTCGTGGAGGCAAAGCGGCTGCTGGAATCCGGCAGAGCCGCGTCCGTGCAGGAGGCCGCCGGCAGAGTCGATATCAGCCGAAGCTCTTTTTACAAGTACAAAGAGGACATTTTTCCTTTCCATGAAAACGCAAAGGGCAGAACGATCACGATGGTCATCCAGCTGGACGATGAGCCGGGGCTGCTGTCATCGATTTTAAGAACGGTTGCTGACTCGCATGCGAACATTCTGACGATCCATCAGAGCATACCGGTGGGCGGCGTTGCGTCGCTCACACTCAGTATTGAGATATTGCCGGATGCCGAGGATGCAAACCTTATGATGGAACGTATTGAGCAGCAGGAAGGGGTACACTATTTAAAAATACTAGCGAGGGAGTAGGAGACAAATGGTAAAAGTAGCAGTTATGGGATACGGAACCATCGGTTCCGGCGTTGTGGAGATTCTGGAGAAAAACAGGGAGCGTATCAGGCAGACCTCCGGCGAGGATCTGGAGGTAAAATATGTGCTGGATCTGCGGGACTTTGAGGGGGAACCGATTCAGAGCAAGATTGTGCATGATTATCAGACCATTGCAGATGACCCGGAGGTTCGCGTGGTTGTAGAGACTATGGGCGGCGTAGAGCCGGCGTACACCTTTGTGAAGGCGATGCTCACCGCGGGCAAGCATGTCACGACTTCAAACAAGGCGCTGGTTGCGGATAAGGGCGCGGAGCTGATCGCCCTTGCCCGGGAAAAACATATCAATTTCCTGTTCGAGGCCAGTGTTGGCGGCGGTATTCCGATTATCCGTCCGCTGATCAGTTCTCTCACCGGAGACGAGATCGTGGAGATCAGCGGTATCGTCAACGGAACAACGAATTATATGCTGACGAAGATGACGCAGGAGGGGCTTCCCTTTGATGACGTGTTGAAGGAGGCGCAGGCAAAGGGCTATGCCGAGAAAGATCCCACCGCGGATGTGGAGGGCTACGATTCGTGCCGCAAGATTGCGATTTTAACCTCCCTAGTCTGTGCACAGCAGGTCAACTATGAAGATATCCATACCGAGGGCATCACAGGGATTACGCCCGTCGATATCATGTATGCCAAAGAGATGGGGCGTGCGATCAAGCTGTTGGCGACGAGCAGGCAGACGGAAAATGGCTATCTTGCGATGGTTGCGCCCTTCCTTCTTCCCATCGGACATCCGCTCTACAATGTGAACGACGTATTCAATGCGATTTTTGTCAAGGGCAATATGCTGGGTGATGCGATGTTCTACGGCAGCGGTGCAGGAAAGCTCCCTACCGCCAGTGCGGTTGTGGGCGATATTGTGGACATGGTAAAGCACATGCACACCAACATCGTCTTAAACTGGGATGAAGCACAGGTAAAGCTGGCGGACTACAAGGAAAATGAGACGCGCTTTTTCGTGCGTACCAAGGCATCCAAGGCAGAGATCACGGAGATCTTCGGAAGCGTGGAGTTTGTGAATATTGAGAAGCTCAACGATGAGATCGGCTTTGTGACACAGGCCATGAAGGAACGGGATTACGAGGAAAAGGCGGCGAAGCTGTCGAGTATTTTGCAGATGATCCGCTTTCACTAGAGAATGGCATGATTCACTGTTAATCATGCATTGCAAAATCGGTATAAGTGCATCAGAGAAAGAAAAAACCGGAGATCTTCATTTCGAGGATCTCCGGTTTTTATGCGCAGGGGCGCATAGAGAAGTTTGTTGCTGCGGCAACATGCGCCCCGCGCGGCGAGTAGGGGGAGACGGCTCTTCCCTGCTCGATTGCTTATTTCTTTTTCACCTGAATCACAATCTTTTTTGTCACGGTCTTATAATTCTTATCGGTTACCTTGATGGTGATGGTCGCCTTGCCGCTGAATTTCTTTGCGATGGTTACCTTGCCGTTTTTGTTTACTTTAACTTTTGCCTTGTTGGAGGAATAGGTGATCTTTCCGGCGTCAGCCTTCGGCTTTAAGGTGATGGTTTGTGCCTTCTTTGCGGAATATTTCAGCCTGTAGGTAGTTTTTTTGATGGTAATCCTGTTTGCCGCTTTTTTGATGGTGAAGGCCGCAGAGACCGTACCGGTGCATTTGCCGATTCCGGTAACGGATACGATGGCGGTTCCGGCGTTTATGTTGTTGTAATAGGTGACCGTATAATCGTTTCCGCGTGTTAATATGGCGCCGTTTAATGTAACGGTAACATCGGGTGTCTTGGCCTTTCCGTCGTAGGTGAAGCTTGTCGGGGACAGGCTGACCAGAGCGCCTGAAAGATCCTTCGTCTCGGCTTTTTTCTCCTGGATGGTAAAGGTCGTGGAGGCCGTGCCAGTGTATTTTCCGGTACCGGTGACGGTAACCTTAGCGGTACCGATATTGGTGTTGT
>CASCGD010000048.1 GCA_949132985.1 uncultured Lachnospiraceae bacterium | reverse complement strand
ATTCTTTTGGTCAAGTGGTTTTTTAAAAACTATGAGATAAAACCAAGATAAAGACAAATGATTTTATCCTATTGAGAGGAATTGACGAGACTCTTCCGGGAGATCGGAATTGAATGTGCAATGGTGATTAGCGCACGGGAAGTTTCCGGTATTACCATGTGTCGGACAGAGGTAAAAGGACAGTCCCATCTGGTGGCAGTCAGTACGCTGATGGTGGACGATAAAGATCCGCTGAAGGCAGGGTTTTCTCTGGAATAAAGGCCTATATAATGTTGATACGGAGCGGGTGATCCCCGCTCTGTACTTATTTTTCTTTTACTTCAACAGTAACCATGATTTCCGTAGCGCATCCGCCGGGAAGCTCCTTTGCGCCGATGGCCATGCGCGCGGCGAGTCCGGTCTCATCGTACAGCTCATAGAACAGCTCGCAGGCTCCGTCGATGGCCTGTGTATAATCGGCGCAGTCATCCGCGCAGCGCACAAAACCGATGATCTGTACAAACTGTTTGACGTGATCCAGATCCCCTAATTCTGCTTTTATGACGGATAGGACGTTGAGGGCGCTGATTGCGGCGGCGCGTTTTCCGTCTTCTATGGTAAGGTCCTTCCCTACAACGCCTGCGATTTCCGGGACGCCGTTGATGTCGGATGTCTGTCCGGCAATATAGAGCATGTTTCCAACCCTTCTCGCTAACGTGTAGACGCCTTCCGGGCGGCGTGTTTCCGGGAGTACGTATCCTGCGTTTTTCAATTTTTCTTCAATTTTCATGTTGACCTCCATCATATGTTTTTTCTGTTTATCTGATGATACCGCACGTTTTGTGCGCATTTTTATTGTAATACGAATCAAAATAGAAATAAAGCTATAGGAAACCGTATTTTTTGATAGTCTTTTATTACAGGCAAACTGCAGACAAAATAGCGGAACCTATTGTATAATTGTCTCGAATAATATAAAATATTCGGGACAAAAGGAGGCGATGTGACAACAAGCACAGTGGAAATGCCATAAAATGAAAGGCGTTATGCGGTTATTCATAGTTTTTTGATCAGGCCCATGTCATCCGTTTTTAAAGGCACGGTCTTCGTCATTGTGACCGGGATCGTGCCTGCGGCATGCAGTATAATTTTCATGCAAATTTACAGACCGTGCAATACTGCCGAAAATGCTTGAATTTTACGGGGTGGTAGAAAAATACTACCCCGGTACCTATTGTTTTTCTGTCAAATTTCTGCGAGTATAAAGATACACCACCGGGGCGCTTCCTGAAATCGAACCGGGCGGGTAGTTGTATTACTTTCAGTGTAAACTTTGTAGAAAGAAGGAAAGCAAAAATGCGAAGCATTTTTTTGGAATGCTTTCCGAGACTTGCCCGAGAGCGAAGGCGAACGGGCGATACTTCGAAAAGGAGGAGATGGGCATGAGTATTTTTATAACGATTGTGGCAGTGCTGCTGGCATTTTTGTATACCATAGCTTTGTCAGTGGAGGGATTCGCAACATTGTATAATTATATTGACATTCCAAGCATGATTATACTGTTGCTTTTGGTCATACCTGTATTGATCAGTGCGGGGATGTTCCGGGATTTTTGCGTATCCTTTAAACGGGCGTTTTCGGCGCAGATCATCTGCACGAGAGCGGAGCTGCAGCGCAGCATGGAGGCGGTAAAGCTGGCGCGAAAAAGCAATTATGCGGCGGGAATTTTCGGATTTTTGATTTCATTTGTATTTGTGTGCAAAGGTTATGATCTGTCAGACGCGCATGTTTTCTGGTTGAATATGGCGGTGGCAGTTATTCCGGTCATCTACGCGGTGGCTCTGGACCTGATTTTTCTGGCGGTCTATGGGCGGCTGAAAAAGCGTTATATGGATTTTATGCAGATGGGGTATGGAATGCCTGAAAAGGAGCCGGAGACTACCGCGATTGTTTCGGGTGCACATGACATTGCAGGGGCAGTGAAGGTGGTGCAGGATGAAGGGAACGAAGAAAAACAGGTGTAAAAGCGGAGTACAAATTCATGAGAGAACGAATCTATCGAATCGGAGCGGTGTTGTTTTACCTCCTTTTGATCTCCTATCTGACCGGCAGTCCGCAGTTGATTTTAGATGTCCGGGGTTTGCTTGCGGTCATGCTTGGGCTGGCGCTGCTCTCGCTTCCGCAGCTCTGCGAATTTCTGAAAAAGACGGAAGGGAAGACGGGGGATTTTTGGAACAGAATTGCTTACAACGGCATGTTAAGCGGTTATCTGACAACCGTGTTGTTTTTGGTGACGCATCTGATGAATACGGAGCGCGCGGAGAGCATTCCAAAGCTGTTGGGCGGAGATCTGCGTCCGGTGCTCTATGGACTCTGTATTTACACGGTGTTCCACACAAAGGAGCCTGCCGCAGGGGAGGAAGCGAAAGAGCTGCCGGAGAAAAAGGGGCCAAGCGACGATACGCTGTTTTTGCACTATCAGAAGTCTGGTCTCACAAATCGGGAAACAGAGCTTGCAATTTTGGCATATCGGGGTTATTCTAATAGGGAAATCTCCGAGCAGTGTTATATCTCGGAGGCTACCGTCAAAAAGCATATGACCCATATTTTTGAAAAGCTGGGTATTGAGGGACGGGAAGAATTGTTACTGATCACTCCGGATGACAGATGACCGGTAACGGAACATTATGAGTACCTATGGAACCGAGGCGTGGGAATTGAACCAAAAACTGCAGGCACACAACAAAACAACCTTTCAGCTGTACGACCGGTCGAAAATAGATTTCGGCCATCTGCTCTTTGATACGAGAGCGTTGTGGATGCTGCTTATACCGGTCATTGTGGAACAGCTCTTAAATTCACTGATGGGAATGGCGGATACGATGATGGTCAGCCGCGTGGGAAGCGCCGCCATGAGTGCGGTTTCCCTCGTGGACTCCATCAACGTACTTGTCATCCAGATTTATGCGGCACTGGCTACCGGTGCCGCTATTGTGTGTTCTCAATATCTGGGGAAGGGTGACGGGGAGGGGGCGAACCGTGCGGCCCGACAAATCTTTCTGACGGTGTTCGTTATTTCCACGGCGCTGGCGGTCATCTGTCTCATCTTCTGCAGACCGCTTCTGCGGCTGGTGTTCGGCGAGGTGGAGCCGCCTGTCATGCGAAATTCCGTCGTCTACTTTGTGATCACCGTGCTTTCTTATCCGTTTATTGCGCTGTTCCAGGCGGGGGCAGCGTTTTACCGTGCCGGGGGTGATGCCAAATTTCCGATGAAAGTGTCGATGATCTCGAACGTGTTGAACATTGCAGGAAACGCCGTCCTGATTTTTGGTATGAAACTTGGTGTGGAGGGTGCGGCTGTCGCGACGCTGACTTCGCGGATTTTCTGTGCAGTGGTGGTATTGGCGGCGCTCGCGAAAAATAAGGGCCAACCGATCGTGTTAAACGACTATTTATCCATTCGCCCGGAGTTTGCGCTGATCGGGACGCTGCTCGCCATCGGAATTCCCTCCGGAATCGAAAACGGCATGTTCCAGTTCGGCAAGCTGGCGATTCAGTCCACGGTTTCGACACTGGGTACCGCCAACATCGCGGCACAGGCGATGGCAATCATATTTGAAAATTTAAACGGTATGGCCGGTGTGGGGGTCGGCATCGCGATGATGACGGTCGTTGGCCGGTGCATTGGCGCTGCCAGGAAAGAGGAGGCGCGCTATTACATATGTAAGCTTTCGCTGTATGCGGAGATACTGACTGTGTTTTCATGTCTTTTTGTGTACGCAATCAGCAGGCCGGTTATGGTGCTTTCGGGTATGGAGCCGGAGAGTATGCGCATTGCGGGTGAGCTGATTCTTGCAATCACGCTCGTCAAGCCATTTGGATGGACGCTGGCGTTTATTATGCCCTATGGGCTGCGGGCGGCGGGGGACGTACGTTTTTCGATGCTTGTATCCATCTGCACGATGTGGTTTTGTCGGGTGATGCTTGCCATTTATCTGATGCGAACCACGGACATCGGGCCGATGGGCGTGTGGATTGGCATGTTTGCGGACTGGACGCTTCGTGCATTTATTTTTTCAGGCCGTTATTTAAGCGGTGCATGGTTGAAAAAGGGGATTGTGTAGTGAAAGGTTAACCGGGAAAACGATGCAATGATTTTATAAGGAGGATAACAGATGCAGGTGGACGGAGAAACACGCAGGGCGCGAATGATACAGCTGCTGCAGCAGGCCAAGGAGCCGATTCCGGGTGCCCGGCTGGCAAGGGAGATGGGCGTGAGCCGTCAGGTGATCGTGCAGGATATCGCGCTGCTGCGGGCGGTGGATAAAAATATTTTGTCCACGAATAAGGGCTATGTGCTGTTTCACAAACAGGCGGAGGGTTCTACGCGCTCATTCCATGTGCGGCATACGGATGATCAGATTGCAGACGAGTTAAATACGATTGTGGACTGCGGAGGAAGCGTGAAGGATGTGACGGTGGAGCATCCTATTTACGGGCAGATCAGCGTGGATCTGATTATCCGCAGCCGTTTGGATGTGGAAAATTTTGTGGCGCAGGTAGAGGCATACCGGACAAAGCCGCTCAACAATCTGACGGACGGCGCACATTTTCACACGGTGACGGCGAGGAGAGAGGCTGTGCTCGACTGCATCGGGGAGGAATTGAGAAAAAAAGGGTACTTGCTAGATTAGCGGAGATGTGTTATAGTACGATTTGTCTGACAAGACAGTTGACAAGACAGAGAGGGGAGTACTATGACAAAAGATTCATTGAAAAAACTGGGAAAAGAAATTTTTATTGACGGCTTAAGCGGGATGGCCAGCGGTCTGTTTGCGACGCTTATCATCGGCACGATCATTGTGCAGGTCGGCGGGCTTATTCCGGGTATCGCCGGCGTGTATCTGTTTATGATCGGAAAGCTGGCGAGTGCACTCACCGGCGCGGGTATCGGTATCGGTACGGCAAGGCGTCTGGGCGCGAGTCCGCTTGTTGAGGTGTCGGCGGCCACAGCCGGCATGTGTGGAGCGTTTGCCAGTAAGCTGATTGCGGGGACGGTGGTTATTTCCGGCACGCTTGATTCCGGCCTGGAGCTTAGCAACGCGGTTCTGTTTGCCGGGCCGGGCGAGCCTCTGGGCGCGTTTGTGGCAGCGCTTGTATGCATATACATAGGGCGTCTCGTGAGCGGAAGGACGAAGGTCGATATTCTTGTGACACCGTTTGTGTGCATTGTCTCCGGTTCTGCCGTCGGACTCCTGGTGGGGCCTGGTATCTCGGCGTTTATGACGTGGCTCGGTTCTCTGATCAACTGGGGTACGGAGCAGGCACCCTTCCTCATGGGGATCGTCGTGTCGGTGCTTATGGGAATTATTCTGACGCTGCCGATTTCATCTGCGGCCCTGGGCATTATTCTCGGACTTTCCGGGATCGCGGCGGGAGCTGCCACCGTGGGCTGCTGTGCGAATATGATTGGCTTTGCGGTGGCCAGCTACCGGGAGAACAGGGTGAACGGACTTTTGGCACAGGGGCTTGGCACGAGTATGCTCCAGATTGGGAACATCGTAAAAAAACCGGTTATCTGGCTTCCGGCTATCATTGCCAGTGCCATTTTAGGTCCGGTTTCTACCTGCGTGCTGCGCATGACAAACAATCCCACCGGCTCCGGCATGGGAACCGCGGGGCTTGTCGGGCAGATCAACGCCTATCAGGATATGGTGTCAAACGGTATGAGCGCGGGTGTCGTGTTGTCTGAGATCATTGTGATGCATGTGGTTCTCCCGGCAGTTGTCGCGCTTGTTGTATCAGAGGTGATGCGTAAAAAGGGATGGATCAAGGACGGCGATATGAAGCTGGAGGTTTAGTGAGAGAGGGCTGTGCTTTGCAGCCCTCTTTTTTACGCGGTCTTTTTTTCTGGCGGCTTGTTTATTTATTTCGAATGTGATAAACTGGTTTTAAATATACAAATCAAAGACAGAACATTTGGAGGAGTTATGGAATTTATCAAAGGCGTATGTCCTTACTGCAAAGGTGAGCTGCAGATTCCAGAAGACCGTGAGAGCGTGATCTGCATGTATTGCGGCAAGGAGCTGTCTGTGAAGGATGCGATGGAGGATTTCACGGGGCAGGAGCGCATCAAAACAGTGGCTGTGGAGGAGGCCGCCACGGCTCTGCAGGATCTTTTGTATGGCATAGAAAATCCAATGCAGTATTTTAAGAAAACGCACTATATGGATTTTTACAAAAAATATTTATTTGAGAACGCCAAAAATCTTGCGGTATTAGATCGTTTTTATGTGACGCAGGAGGAGCCGCGGGCGCTTATGGAGCAGGCGGCGGAACCGTTGGCAGCGCGGGCGAAGGAGCAGATGGAGAGCCTGAGAGGAAAGAAGAAAGAGGAGCTTCAGATGGATTTGAATTTGTCCATGGTTGTCTATGTATTTCCGGCGCTGATTGAGACGAATGAGATGTCCGGCAAGGAGTGGGCCGAGGTAATCGCTGCAGTCTGGAAAAAGTATTTTCCGAAATCCGACCTGAAGGCGGCAAGCTCCAAGGAGATCAACGAGGGCTTTCGTTACCGGTTTTGCTTTATCACGACAGCGGTGTGCGTTAGCCGGCAGGGAAGCGACGACTGCTATGAGCTTTCACTGTTTCGGAGCTTTCGGGACAATTACCTGCTGCAGTCGGATGCAGGCGTGCAGATGGTGCACGAGTATTACGACGTAGCGCCTTCGATTGTAAAGCACATTGGGAAGCGAGCGGATGCGGACCGGATTTATGAAAATATCTGGCAGCAGTATCTCTCGCCCTGTATTCGTCTGATTGAATCAGACCGCAAGGAGGAGTGTGTGGATTTATACAAGAGCATGGTGTGTGATTTGAAAGAGCAGTACTTTTATTGATGGTGTGTGCCGGATTTGGAACGCTTGGATCCGGAAAATCATATGCAAAAAGATGAGCAACAAAATTGGAGGATAAGATATGAACAAGGTTTTATTTGCAGCATCAGAGTGTGTACCGTTTATCAAAACCGGTGGTCTTGCCGATGTGTGCGGCGCATTGCCTAAGGAGTTTGACAAGGAGTATTGGGACATCCGCGTGGTACTTCCGTTTTATAGCTGTATTCCGGAACATTTCCGCAACGAGTGCGAGTACGTGACGAATTTCTACATGGGAACAGGCTCCTATATCCCGAATAAATATGTCGGTATTTTCAAGTACGAGATGGATGGCATCAAGTATTATTTTATTGACAATCAGGAATATTTTAATTGTCCGGTTCCCTACGGCGATATTCGTTACGACATCGAAAAGTTCACGTTTTTCGACAAGGCGGTGCTTTCGATGCTCAAGGTCATCAACTTCCAGCCTAACATTATCCACTGTCACGACTGGCAGACTGGCCTGATCCCGGTTTATTTAAAAACGGAGTTTCAGGCAGATATGTTTTACTGGGGTATGAAGTCCATTATGACGATCCATAACCTGAGATTCCAGGGTGTGTGGGACAAAAAGACGATGATGGGTCTCACCGGATTCCCGGCGGAGCTGTTTACACCGGATAAGCTGGAGTTCAACAAGGACGCAAACATGTTAAAGGGCGGCCTGGTTTATGCGGATTATATCACGACGGTCAGCGATACCTACGCCGGAGAGATTCAGACACCTTACTACGGCGAGGGGCTGGACGGATTGCTGCGCGCGAGACACTTTGATATGCAGGGTATTGTTAACGGTATTGATTATGACGTGTACAATCCTGCCACGGATTCGAAGATCTATGTGAATTATGATGCGGACTCCTTCCGCAAGAAGAAGGCAGTGAACAAGGAGAAGCTGCAGCAGGAGCTTGGCCTTGCAGTGGATAAAAAGAAGTTTATGATTGGTTTGATCTCCAGACTGACGGACCAGAAGGGTCTCGACCTGATCAACTATGTAATCGACCGCATCGTGGACGATTATACGCAGTTTGTTGTCATCGGAACGGGCGATCCCCAGTATGAGAATATGTTCCGGCATTATGCATGGAAGTACGGCGACCGTATTTCTGCGAACATCTGCTACAGCGATGATCTGGCGCACAAGCTCTACGCGGCTGCGGACGCGTTTCTCATGCCGTCCCGCTTTGAACCCTGCGGCCTGACACAGCTCATTTCCTTCCGCTACGGCACGGTGCCGATTGTGCGTGCCACCGGAGGACTGAAGGATACCGTAGAGCCGTACAATGAGTATGATCATGTGGGAGACGGATTTTCGTTCACCAATTATAACGGAGAGGAGATGCTTGGCATCATCAATTACGCAAAGCATATTTTCTTTGACTTTAAGAAGGACTGGAACAAGATGATCGACCGGGGCATGGCGAACGATTATTCCTGGAATTCTTCGAAGCATAAATACGAGAATCTTTACAATTATCTGATTGGGTAGGAACGGCAGACCCGAGAGAATTGTCTGATTTGTAATCGCTTATTAAAGGTGCAACCCCTGCTTTGCTGTCGGGGGCTGCACCTTTTTTGGTACCTGCTGTTTCTATTCATACCGGGGTGCTCTGTAGGATGCTATCCCCCAACGTCTGGGAGAACGGTATAGACCTCAATACCCATACCGCTCCTGCCGCTTCTTCAGAAATGCGGCTGTCACAACGACCGCCAAAAGCTCTGCCGCAACGATTGAAAACCAGATGCCGTCGATATCCCAGATGAGCGGGAAGAGGAGCACAGCCGCGATCTGAAAGACAAGCGTCCGCAGAAAGGAGATCGCCGCTGACACGAGGCCGTCGTTTAGAGCGGTAAAAAACGACGAGCCGAAAATGGCGTACCCCGAAAAGAGGAAGGACGCCGAAAAAATGCGGAATGCGCGGATTGTGAGCTGCAGCAGCCCCTCGTCGTATCCGACGAACAGAGCGGAGAGCGGCCTGGCGAGGGTGTTTGCGGCGGCGAACATACAGAGGGCAAAGCCGCCGATGAGCACGATGCTCTTTCGCAGAAGGCTTTTCAGCTCATCGCGGTTTCCGGCACCGAAATGGTAGCTGACGACCGGAGCACTGCCCACCGAATAGCCGAGAAACAGCGCCTGAAAGATCATGCTGATATACATGAGCACCCCGTAGGCGGCGACGCCGTCTGCGCCGGTATATGCTAAAAGCTGCGCGTTGTAGAGCATGCTGACAAGCGACATGGAGATGTTGCTCATCAACTCGGAGGAACCGTTGATGCATGTTTTCTTCAGGGCACTGCCGTTGAAGGAGGTTTTTGTGAGCCGCAGCAGACTCGTGTTTTTGCGGGCAAAGTATAAAAGCGGCACGACTCCGCCGATGAACTGGCTGAGCGCTGTTGCCGCTGCCGCTCCCTCAAGCCCCCAGTGAAAGACTGCCACAAACAGCGCGTCTCCAACTATGTTGGAGAGTCCGGCAGCGACCGTTACATACAGCCCAAGCGCGGGCTTTTCTGCGGTCGCAAACAGGCATTGGAATTCAAACTGAAGGATGTAGGCGGGGATCGCCAGCAGGATGATGCGTCCGTAGGTCACGCTGTCCGCCAAAAGCTGCCCGTCTGCGCCAAGCATTGCCGCGATCGGGCGTATAAAAGCAATGCCGAAAACGGCGAGCAGGACGCCGCATACAATGGATGCATAGATCACGAGGGAAAAGAGACGGTTTGCCGTCTCCTTTTTTCCCTCGCCGAGGGTTTTTGCGATAAGCGCACCCCCGCCTGTCCCGAACATAAAGCCGAGTGAGCCAAGGATCATCAAAAAGGGCATGATAAAATTTACCGCAGTAAACGGCATCTTTCCGACGAAATTAGATACGAAAAATCCGTCGACGATGACGTAGACCGATGTGAATATGAGCATGACGATGGACGGGAACGTCAGGCGCAAAAGCTTTCCGTAATGAAAGTGTTCTGACAGCTGGATCGTATGTTTCATTGCTTTTTCCCCTCTGATCCGATTTTTTTCGTCTGTTCACGCAAACCGGTGAGAAACCGCTCGGTCAGCGCGAGATAGTTTTCCACATCCTGCTTTGTCCATGCGGCAAAGATCTCGTTTTCTGCCTCAATGATTCGCATGGCCGTGCGGGACGCAAGCTGCTTTCCCTGTGCGGTCAGGCAGACGTTTTTGTTGCGCCCGTCCACGGCTTGCAGGCATACGACATGCTCCGCCTCCAATTTTCGGATCGCAGAGTTGACCGTCTGCTTGCTCAGCCCCGAGCGGCGGCAGATCTCGTGCAGCCGGCAGGAATCGCCGCTGTCGCAGATTGTGTAGAGAATGATCATGGCGCTGTCGGAGAGGCCAAACAGCAGCGACAGCTCGTGATAGGCCGCGTTGATCTCCTCGGACAGATGGTTGTAGCGCTTTCGCTCCTTGCAGTTACTGTTTTCCATTGCTTTCCTCCCAGAATTAATGTGGTGCCCGCCCGCCTGCGTTTACGGGCAAGTCGTCGGAAGGTATTTCAGAAAATACCTTCGATCGTATGAAATCATACCATGCATATTAGTACGAAATCATACGATTGTCAAGTGCAAATTTTTTTGGAGTGTGCCATGAGTAATCCGTTAGCCGGCATCCTCCAAAAAACATCCGGGGTGAAAAAAGATCCGGCATACATGTTTTGCGTAAATAAGGGCATACTTTTTGAGACACGGCGCGGGGAAAAATGCGCTTTAAATATTACTATGGCGGTTAAATATCAATGAATTTTACGCAGAAATAAAAGATATAAAAAATGCGGAAAACAGGAGGACGATACAATGAACGAGGATCAGGAAAATACAAACGTGAACGAGGAGGCAGATGACTTAAAAGAGTATGGTGTTACGAACCTGGACGACCCGGTGCGCGATCACCGCATCCAGCTCATGACAATCATTGGCGAGGTGGAGGGGCATGACGTACTTCCGAACTCCACGAAGGCGACAAAATATGAGCATGTACTGCCAAAGCTGGCCCAGGTGGAGGAGAATCCTGAGGTGGACGGTTTGCTTTTGCTTCTGAACACGATGGGCGGCGATGTGGAGTCCGGGCTTGCCATCGCGGAGATGATCGCCTCGATGTCGAAGCCGAGTGTATCCCTCGTGCTGGGCGGGAGCCATTCCATCGGTGTGCCGCTTGCGGTGTCTACAAACTATTCCTTTATTGTGCCTACCGGGACGATGGTTGTGCATCCGGTACGTCTCAACGGACTGACGATCGGCGCACCGCAGACCTACGATTATTTTCAGCAGATTCAGGACCGGATCACCGGGTTTGTTTCAAGCCATTGCGGGATTGCGCAGGAGCGTCTCGTCAAGCTGATGCTCAACACGGGTATGCTCTCGAAGGATCTCGGAACCGTGCTGGTGGGCGCGCAGACCGTCGAGGAGGGACTCATCAACGAGGTCGGCGGGCTGCACCAGGCGCTGGTCAAGCTGCACGCTTTGATCGACGAGCGGAAGGCAGACGGAGCCGGCGAAGCGTGAGCCACAACAGGCATGTGGCAAAGCGCCTGATTATGAGCAAAGTAAGCTGTGTCAGCAACGGGGAGGCACCGCAGGCACTTCCTTGAGCGGCGCGGGCCAAACTGTTACGGTAATGGATCATGCACTGTAAAAATTTGATGACATTTATCCTGTGATGTGCTAATATATAGAAATATATGGGTATTTTCAAAAAGGAGGCATAGGATGTCATTATTAGAAGCGATTCTGATGGGCGTTATTCAGGGAATTACAGAATTTCTTCCGGTGAGCAGTTCCGGGCATCTGGCATTGTTTAAGATTTTTTTTGAGGTGGAGAACGAGGGCGGGCTGCTTTTTGATGTGATTCTGCATCTCGGTACGCTGCTGGCAATTTTTGCAGTTTATTATAAGGATATCTGGAAAATGATCGTGGAGGGTTTTTCCGTCATCGGTGATGCATGTAAAAATATCGGCATTTTCTTTTCCAATCTGGTGCACAGGTCAAAGGGCGGCTACCACCATGTGATTTGCAACGGCTATCGGAAATTTGTCATTCTGGTCATCGTTTCCACGATCCCCACCGGAATTATTGGTGTTTTGGATGTGCATCTTGTGGAGATGGCATCAAAGATCGTGCTGATTCCGGGCATCTGCCTGATTGTCACGAGTATACTGCTCTTTATTGCGGATCATGCAAAGGGCGGTGACAAGATGCCGAAGCAGGTGACGTATTCCAACGCGTTTATCATTGGCATTGCCCAGGGCGTGGCGACGATGCCCGGCCTTTCACGCTCTGGAACGACGATTGCAGCGTGCCTGCTCAGCGGCTTTAACCGGAAGTTTGCGGTGAAGTATTCGTTTATCATGTCCATTCCGGCGGTGCTCGGGTCTTTGGTATTCGAGTTAAAGGATCTTGCGGACGTGACCTTCACCCAGGCGGAGATCTTAAATTATTTCATCGGTATGGCGGTAGCGGCGGTTGTAGGATACATATGTATCAAGGCGATGCTCTATGTTGTGCGCCAGAAGCGGTTTACCGGGTTTGCAGTGTACTGCCTGATCGTGGGCGTGGTCTGTGTGGGTGCATTCTTTATAGAATAAGTAACGAAACAGTAAGTGGAGGAATCAGGAATGGCTGGTCAGACGAAGAAGGGGAGCAGGCGCACAGGCGGCGCATCCTTGTCAAAAAATACAAAGGAAAAGAACGCGAAGGAGGTATCTTACAACGAGGATATTTATCGGGAAGTGATTTTGTGGGCCATGCTGGCAATTTCCGTTATACTTTTCGTCAGCAATCTGGGAATCGGTGGCACGGTTGGCGGGTTTTTGAGCGATTTTATGTTCGGGCTGTTCGGACTGATCGCCTACTTTTTTCCGATCTTTCTGTTTATCGGCACTGTGTTTATATTGTCCAATGGGAAGAACCGTGTTGCGGTGATCAAAGTGATTGCTGCAATTCTTTTTGTGTGCTTTCTCTGCCTTTTTTTGGAGCTGATCGCGGGCTTGACGGAAGACTATTCGCCTGTAAAATCCTATTTGAACAGCGTAAAGGAGCACAACGGCGGTGGATTTTTCGGCGGGGTTTTTGCTTGGCTGATCTGTCCGAATTTAGGAAGAGTCAGCGCGTTTGTGATCGATTTTATTGTACTCATTATTACGATGGTTGTGGTTACGGAGCGCTCCGCGTGGAAGCATGTGCAAAAAAGCGGGAAGCGTGTATATGAGTCCGCGAAGGAGGGCAATGAGCGTCGGCGCGTGATTCAGGAGCAGCGCAGGGAGGAGCGGGAACTCAGGCGTATGGAAAAAAAGGTTTCCGGTGTTTCCGCTGATACGAAGCTGCCGCCGGAGCACGCAGCGGCAGCTTCGGAAGCGCTAAAGGAGATTACACCGGAGAGCTTCTTTTTATCTGCGGACAGGCAGACCGGAACTATCCTGCCGGTTTCTTCAAAAAAAGAGAAGGATGAGCCGATTCCTTTTGCTGCAAACAATCGGGAGGTATCGGTTCCCATACATACAATGGAGCCTGACCCGTCGGTGACGGTTCAGCGTCAGGTGAGCCTGCAGCCTTTGGAGACGGGGCAGCAGGAGGAAGCGGAAAAAGAGGATATGCCTATGTTTTCACCGGAGCTGGAAAAGCTGTTTGCCAGACTTGAGCCGGAGCCGGAGATAACGGTGTTACCGGAGGCGCAAAGCAAACCGGAGGCGGTGTCATCCGAGTCGGCCGCGTCTATGGTTCGGACAGAGCCGGATACATCCGTAGTTTGGCCGGAGATGTCTGTCTCTTCTGTCCTGAAATCAAATTCTCTGCCTCAGCCGGAAGTTCCGTCTGCGGCGGTGGAATCGGAAACACTACGGCAGCTGGAAGAAAAAGCGCCGCAGCAGCTGGAAGAAAAAGCGCCGCAGCAGCTGGAAGAAAAAGTGCCGCAGCAGCTGGAAGAAAAAGCGCCGCAGCAGCTGGAAGAAAAAGCGCTGCAACAGTCGGAAGAAATGGCACAGCGGCCGCCGGAACCAAAAAAAACGGAAAGCGCGCATGGCGGGGCATCATCCTTTTCCGCGCGCGGTTCAAAAAAGGATGCGGTATCCACGCAGGATGCGGTTGATGCCATCGCTGCGGAGATTGAGCAGCAGGAGGATGAGAAGCGCACTTATGTGTATCCCTCAACGGATTTGCTGAAAAAGGGCGATCCGCGTCTGCGGGGAGACAGCAGGCAGCACTTACAGGAAACGGCGCTGAAGCTCCAGCAGACGCTCAAAAATTTTGGTGTAAGCGTGACGATTTTAAATGTGAGCTGCGGACCTACGGTGACACGTTATGAGATACAGCCGGAAACCGGCGTGAAGGTGAGTAAGATCGTGAATCTGACAGACGATATCAAGCTGAACCTTGCAGCGGCGGACATCCGCATGGAGGCGCCGATACCGGGGAAGGCGGCCATCGGTATCGAGGTTCCGAACAAGGAGACCCTTCCGGTTATGCTCCGTGATCTGCTTGAATCGGATGAATTTCAAAACCACGAGTCGCCCATCGCCTTTGCGGCGGGCCGTGATATCGGCGGGCAGGTGATCATGGCGGATATCGCGAAAATGCCGCATCTTCTGATCGCGGGAGCCACCGGCTCCGGTAAGTCGGTCTGCATCAACACGATCATTATGTCTCTGCTTTACCGGGCAGATCCCGATGATGTGAAGTTGATTCTGATTGATCCGAAGGTGGTGGAGCTGTCGATATACAACGGCATTCCGCATCTCTTTATTCCGGTAGTGACGGATCCGAAAAAGGCGGCAGGCGCGTTAAACTGGGCGGTTGCCGAGATGATGGAGCGCTATCAGAAATTTGCGGAGTGTGGTGTGCGTGACTTGAAAGGATACAATGCGAAGATAGCGGGTATCGGGGATATTGACGATCCGAACAAGCCGAAAAAACTGCCGCAGATTGTGATCATTGTGGACGAGCTTGCGGATTTGATGATGGTGGCGCCGGGTGATGTGGAGGATGCGATTTGTCGTCTGGCACAGCTTGCGCGTGCCTGCGGCATTCATCTGATTATCGCCACGCAGCGTCCTTCTGTCAATGTTATTACCGGCCTGATCAAGGCGAACATGCCCAGCCGGATTGCCTTTTCCGTGACTTCCGGTGTGGATTCCCGGACGATCCTCGACATGGTGGGCGCAGAGAAACTGCTCGGAAAGGGAGATTGTCTGTATTATCCCCAGGGGCTCAATAAGCCGCTGCGCGTCCAGGGGGCATTTGTCTCCGATCAAGAGGTTGCCGACGTTGTTGATTTTATTAAGGACAGCTACGGCCAGGCATCTTATGACACCTCTATTGAGGAGAAGATGAGTAAGATTTCCGAGAGCGGTTCGTCCGGCGGAGGGGGATCTGCGTCTTCCGGGTCAGATACAGGCGGCAGAGATGCCTACTTTGTCGATGCGGCCAAGCTGCTCATGGATAAGGATAAGGCTTCTATCGGTATGCTTCAGCGGTATTTTAAAATAGGATTTAACCGGGCGGCGCGCATTATGGATCAGCTGGAGGAGGCTGGCGTGGTCGGGCCTGAGGAGGGTACAAAGCCGCGTCAGATCCTCATGAACCCGGAAACCTTTGAGTCACTTCTGGAGGACGGCTCCTTTTAGAAAAGAGATACCCGGCAGCAACGAATGATTGCCATATGGAGGCAAAAAAATAATTTACATATAACAAATCATTTACATGGAGGTATGATATGGCACAGATCATTGACGGCAAAAAAATTTCGCAGGAGATCAAGGATGAGTTAAAGGAGGCAGTCGCCGTTTTAAAGGAGAAGGGTGTCGAGGGTGCGCTGGCGGTCATCCAGGTGGGGGCAGATCCGGCGTCCTCCGTTTATGTGCGTAACAAGAAGCGTGCGTGCGAGTACATCGGAATCCGCTCCGAGAGCTATGAGCTGCCGGAGGGTACATCAGAAGAAGAATTGCTTTCGTTGATACAGAAATTAAATGATGATTCAAACATTAACGGGATTCTTTGCCAGCTTCCGGTGCCTGCGCACATGGATGAGAACAAGATCATCCGCGCCATTGCGCCGGGAAAAGATGTGGACGGCTTCCATACGCAGAATGTTGGCGCGCTCGTGGTCGGTCAGAGCGGTTTTGTCTCCTGCACACCTGCAGGCATCATCCAGCTTTTGAAGCGCTCCGGTATTGACATTGCAGGAAAACACTGTGTGGTGGTGGGAAGAAGCAACATTGTAGGCAAGCCCATGGCTCTTTTGATGCTGAAAGAAAATGCGACGGTGACAGTCTGCCATTCCAAAACGGCTGATTTGAAGGGCATTTGCCGGGAAGCGGATATTTTGATTGTCGCCATCGGAAAACCGAAGTTCATCACGGCAGAGTACGTGAAGGAGGGAGCCGCCGTGATTGATGTGGGGATTCACAGGCAGGAGAACGGTAAGCTCTGTGGGGATGTGGATTTCGATGCCGTGGAGACTATAGCGGGCGCGATCACACCGGTTCCCGGTGGTGTCGGTCCGATGACGATTGCCATGCTCATGAACAACTGTGTGGAAGTGATGACGAGATAAGCGAGAGGTTTGACAATGAAGTGTACGGAATGTGGCGCAAACATTGAGAAGGGTAAAATGTACTGTCCTGCCTGCGGTGTGGAGGTGCAGATGGTATCGCCTTATCATGTGATGGAAGATGAATTTTTTCTGGATGTCCAGCATCAGACGGCGGACGAGGAGGTCGGGGATGAGTCGGAGGAACTTTTGGACGAAACCTTTCATGAGATGCCCCGATCTGTGCGGAAAAGAAATTTGTATATCAGCATGGCAGTGGCGGCGTTTGGGCTGTGTGTTCTTCTGTTCGCATCGTATGTTTTGCGGCAGGGCGCGGATGTGGAGGACGTTTCGTCAGATGGCTACAAGCAGGCGGTAGCGGCGCTGGCCCGCTCTGATTATGCCGGGGCACAGGCGGCTTTTGCAGGCATGCAGGCCGCGCAGCCAAAGGAGCTGTCCCATTATTTTTGGCAGGCATGGTTGATGGGATTGCAGGAGGAGCGGGAGAAGCAGAAAGAGACGTTGGAGAAAATTCTTTCGCTCGACAGGGAAAACGTTTACGCCTGCAAGGAATTAATCGCTTTGTATGTGATGCAGGAGGATTTCGAAGCGTTGCATGCGCTTTCGGCTTCCTATGAAAACAGCAGGCTTTCGGCTTTATTTTCAGAGTATGAGGTAGAGCAGCCGGTGGTAAAGCTTCAGACGGATGCGCTCAGGCAGGGTGATGTGCTGATTATCACCGCTGCGGAGGGACTGAACATTTATTATACGCTTGACGGCACATCGCCGATTACGAACGGGACGCTCTACTATGCGCCGATTTATCTGGAGTCCGGGAATTATACGGTTCAGGCGACTGCCTGTAACGAGCAGGGCTATTACAGTCCCGTCGTGTCGGATGAAGTTGCGGTGGAGGTGGCATACCAGCTGGGGATGCCGCAGGTGACACCGAACAGCGGCGAATATTTATCGCCGCAGACCATTTATGTCAGTGTGCCGGAAGGCTGCAGTGCCTATTATACGTGGAACGGCTCCGATCCCACCACCGCATCTTTACAATACAGCGGCGGGATTACGATGCCGGAGGGCAATAACGTGCTCTCTGTGATTCTGGTGGATGAATACGGAAATACAAGCAGCATCCAGCGGGTTAATTATATTTATATGCCCTGACAATCCGAACAGAGAGGGTATATGACGAGACATTTGCTGCAGACATGATCGTAAAGGCCGGCTATTTCACGAACTCAATCACGCCGGCTCCAAGCTTTGCGATGCGTGCGAGGGCGTACACTTCGATGCCCTGAGCTTCGAGCTTTTCGCGGCCGGGCTGGAAAGATTTTTCGATGACAACGCCCAGGCCGGCGATGGTTGCGTGGGATTTGCGGATGAGACGCAGCGCGCCGGTAGCAGCCTCGCCGTTGGCGAGAAAATCATCGACGATGAGTACGTGATCCTCTGCATTCACAAATTTGCTTGAAAGCGTCAGTTCATAGCTTGTCCCTTTTGTGTAGGAGGTAACGATCGTCTGGTAGAGGTCGCTGTTGAGCGTTTTGGAGGGCTGTTTTTTCAGAATGATCATCGGGACGTCCAGCGCCGCCGCGCAGGTCAGGGCGGGGGCAATGCCGGAGCTTTCAATGGTCGCCACTTTTGTAACGCCGTGACCTCTGAAATGGCTGGCGAGTTCCCTGCCGATTTCCGTCATCAGCGCTGGGTCAACCTGATGATTGATAAAGCTGTCAACTTTCAAAATGTCTTCGTCTACGGCGATGCCGTCGTTTAAAATTTTTTCCTCAAGCAGTTTCATGATATGTACCTCGCATAAATTTTTGGTGTGAATCGTAACGTTTTATTGATTATAACATATTTTTCTTCACGGGAATAAAAAAAGTTGATACTTTGCAAATTTACCTGCGTCATGTATGAAATCCGGGTGTTTTGTATAGGATGATACAAAGTCTTTGATTGAAACAGGTGAAGGGATGCAAAAGCTCTGGAAAAAAATGGCGGCGGTTTTCCTGTGCGCAGGGGTAGCGCTTGCGGCAAATGACGCGCGTGTCTGCGGGAGGGAAAGCAGCGCGGCAGCGGGGACACTGACGGAAGCCGGAATGGATGGCGCATGTGCTTGGAGTCAGGCAAACAGGAGAGCGGAAAATCTGCAGAAGCGGAAAGATTCTGAAAGAGTGATGCGGGAGAAGAATGATGCGGACGGGGTGTCGGAAGAGATCCGGGAACCGGATCAGCTCTATGCCCTCTCGGCGTGTCTCATGGATGCGGACAGCGGGCGGGTTCTGTTTGAAAAGGAAGGGGAGGTGCACCGGGCCAATGCCAGCACGACAAAGATTATGACGCTCATCGTGACGCTGGAGCGGGCCGATCTGGATGAAAAGGTTACGGTGTCCGAGCGGGCTGCGCGCCAGCCGGACGTACAGCTGAATATAAATACCGGAGAGGAGTACCGGCTGGGTGATCTGTGCTATTCTCTCATGCTGGAATCCCACAACGATTCCGCGGTGGCGATTGCCGAGCATGTGGGCGGCAGTGTGGAGGGGTTCGCGAAGCTCATGAACGAGAAGGCACAGGAGCTTGGCTGCACGCAGACCTATTTTATTACGCCAAATGGGCTGGACGAGTCGGATGGTACGAATTTTCACGGAACGAGTGCCGTTGATCTGGCGCGCATCATGTCTTACTGTATTATGCGTTCGCCGAAATCCGGGCAGTTTCTGGAGATCACACGGACGCCGGACTATTCCTTCAGCGATCTTTCAGGCAGGCGCAGCTTTTCCTGCAACAATCACAACGCCTTCCTGCACATGATGGACGGCGCGCTCTCCGGGAAGACCGGCTTTACCGGGGATGCGGGCTATTGCTATGTGGGTGCCCTGACGCGGGATGACCGCACCTTTGTGGTGGCGCTGCTTGGATGCGGCTGGCCGAATAATAAGACTTACAAATGGAAGGATTGTAAAAAGCTCTTTACCTACGGTCTGGAAAACTACGAATACCAGACGCTCTCCCAGCCCCTGGGGCACTGGGAATATGCGCTTTTCGGCGGAAAATCGGAGAGCGGAGACCCTTACGAGCTTCCGGTTGTGCAGCTTGCCGAGGAAAACCATGATCCGCTGCGGCTGCTTTTGCGTTCCGACGAGCAGCTCGTGAGCGAGGAAGCGCTGGATATCGCCGGGCAGGCGCCTGTTGCGGCAGGAGAGGAGAGCGGCAGTGTCAGCTATTATCTGCAAAAGGCAGACGGGGACCGGGAGCTTGTCTACCGTGCCGGAATCTATACGGCGAACGGGGTGGAGAAGAAGGATATGGCTTTTTATGTGCGCTTTTTGTTTCGGAAATTTTTTGTTCTGTCATGTTTGTGAAATATTTGCCAATTTCTTATTGAAAAAGGTTGACAGAAACTATTTAATTACTAAAGTGGAATTTTTGCTTTCTAAAAATTTCTCTTTCGCCTGCAGGAGCCGACCCTTTCGGAGGTGAATGTCCTTGCAGGTTGAAGGTAAGTACAAAAGCAGTTGTCCGGTATCGGGCAGCTGCGCACAAAATATATACGGAGGTAGAAAGAATGAGTAATGGTAATGATAATCTGGCAGTGCAGCGCATCGCCGGGTTAGTCGATGAAAACAGCTTTATGGAAATCGGCTCTCTTGTAACGGCAAGAAGCACAGATTTTAATCTGTCTGACACAGATACTCCTTCAGACGGCGTAGTTGTCGGGCATGGCCTGATCGACGGCAATCTGGTGTTTGTGTACAGTCAGGATGCAGGCGTGCTGGGAGGCACCATCGGGGAGATGCATGCAAAGAAGATTGCAGGTCTCTACGATATGGCGCTGAAAATGGGCGCGCCCGTCATCGGGCTGATCGACTGTGCGGGTATGAGGCTGCAGGAGTCCGTTGACGCCCTTGAGGCAGTCGGGACATTGTATGCGAAGCAGGTAGCCGCATCCGGTGTTATTCCTCAGATCACAGCAGTGTTCGGAACCTGCGGCGGCGGCATGGCAGTTGTTCCCGCGCTCTCGGATTTTACGTTTGCGGAGGCTGATAAGGCAAAGCTGTTTGTAAATTCACCGAATGCGATTGCGGGAAACAATGCGGGCAAGTGTGACAGTGCATCTGCAAAGTTCCAGAGCGAGGAAGCGGGTACCGTGGACGGTGTCGGCACAGCGGACGAGATTTTTGCACAGATTCGCGAGCTGGTTGCAATGCTTCCCGGGAATAATGCACAGGCGGGCCTTGTGGACGAGTGTATGGATGATCTGAACCGTGCATGCGAGAGCCTTGATGTGATGAAGAAGGACCCGCGTTACGTGCTCAGCGAGATCTCTGACGGACATGTCTTTGTGGAGACAAAGGCGGCGTTTGCGAAGGAGATGGTGACTGGCTTTATCAAGTTAAACGGTATGACGGTGGGCGCGGTGGCCAATGCAGCCGAGCGGTATGAAAACGGTGAGAAGGCGGAGGACTTCGAGGCATCCTTAAGCGCAAGGGGCTGCAATAAGGCGGCTGACTTCATCGCATTCTGTGACGCTTTTGAGCTTCCGGTTGTGACCTTTACGAATGTGACCGGCTTTAAGGCTTGCATGTGCTCCGAGAAGAATCTGGCAAAGGCGCTTGCGCGTCTGACCTATGCGTTTGCGAATGCGACCGTTCCGAAGGTAAACGTAATTGCGGACAAGGCCTATGGAAGCGCTTACGCGGTAATGAACTCCAAGGCGCTGGGGGCTGATCTGGTATATGCATGGCCGGATGCAAAGGTTGGCATGATGGATGCAGATCTTGCGGCAAAGATCATGTATGCGGACGCTTCCGCGGATGTGATAGCCGAGAAGGCGAAGGAGTACGATGCATTGCAGGGTGACATTAAGTCTGCGGCGAGACGCGGCTATGTAGACCGTATTGTGGATTACGCCGATACCAGAAAATATCTGGTTGCGGCATTTGAGATGCTCTTCACGAAAAATGTGGAGCAGCCCTATAAAAAACATGGTGCAAAATAGGAAAGGTGACGATTATGACGAAAATGAAGAAAAAATTATTGCTGATCGTCAGTCTGTGCCTGCTTGCCATAAGCGTATTTGGCTGTGGCAGCGATGGGAACGCAACGTATAACGGATTTACCGCTGAGGAGCTTGCGCAGAATAATACCAATATTCTGGATACGTTAATTGGGATGAGCGACGAGGATCTCGCAATGATCCAGATGCAGGGCGGGGACGAAGCGGCTGATCCTACCATAAAGGTAGTCAACGCCTGGATTGAGATGAAAGGCGAGTTGGGCGAGTTCCGGGAGTACGGCGACGTAACGGTTACGGAGGCGAACGGCACGACAACGGTGGACCAGACGGCAAAGTTTGCGAAGCGCGACGTCAAGGTCAGCTTTGTCTACGACAAGGACATGAATGTGACCGATATCAGCGTTGACCGGATTTATACGATGGGAGAGACGATGGCAAAGGCGGGTTTGAATACCGCAATGGGCATGGGCACGGTATTTATCATGCTGATCGCCATCAGTCTGATTATTTACTGCTTTAAATTTATTAACGCGGCGCAGAACAAGGCATCAGACAAACAGGCTGCACCTGCTGTGGCACCCGCGGTACCTGCACCTGTGGAAGAACCGCAGTCCGAAACCGATGACCTCGAGCTTGTCGCAGTCATTGCAGCGGCGGTCGCAGCCGCCACAGGCTCTTCAACCGACGATTTTGTAGTTCGTTCAATTAAGAGAAGATAAATATTCAGGAGGAATCAAACCATGAAAAATTATACAATTACAGTAAACGGCAATGTTTATGACGTGACAGTTGAAGAGGGCGGCGCAGGCGCAGCAGCTCCCGTGGCTTCTGCTCCAAAGGCGGCTTTGAAGGCTGCGCCGGCTCCCGCAAAGGCTGCGGCTCCCGCAGGCGGCGCAGGCTCCGTTAAGCTTGAGGCAAAGGCAGCCGGAAAGGTGTTTTCCGTTGAGGCATCTGTCGGACAGACCGTAAAGCGCGGCGATACCATTGTGATTCTGGAGGTTATGAAGATGGAGACACCCGTTGTCTCAGAGGCGGACGGAACCATTGCAAGCATTGACGTTGCCAAGGGCGACAGCGTAGAGGTTGGAACTGTTTTGGCAACCATGAATTAGTCGAATAGGAGGTCTCGTATGAGTTACGTTGCAGAAACACTGAGTAATCTCATCCACCAGACAGCCTTCTTCAATCTGACTGTAGGAAACTATTTGATGATTGCAGTTGCCTGCTTCTTTTTGTATCTCGCGATCAAGAAGGAGTACGAGCCGCTTCTGTTAGTGCCCATCGCATTCGGTATGCTGCTCGTAAACATCTATCCGGATATTATGATTCATCCGGAGGATGCAAGCAATGGCGTAGGTGGATTACTCTATTACTTTTATCAGTTAGATGAATGGTCGATTTTACCCTCCCTGATCTTCATGGGTGTGGGCGCGATGACCGACTTTGGACCGCTGATCGCAAACCCTATCAGCTTTGTATTAGGTGCTGCGGCGCAGTTCGGTATTTATATTGCATATTTTATGGCTATTTTCATGGGCTTCAACGACAAGGCAGCCGCGGCTATCTCTATCATCGGAGGTGCGGACGGTCCGACATCCATTTTCCTTGCCGGTAAGCTGGGACAGACGGGGCTGATGGGACCGATCGCGGTGGCGGCTTATTCCTACATGGCACTCGTGCCGATCATTCAGCCGCCGATCATGAAGCTGTTTACGACGAAAAAAGAGCGCCAGATCAAGATGGAGAACCTTCGTCCGGTCACGAAGCTGGAAAAGATTTTATTCCCGATCATTGTTACGATCGTTGTATGTATGGTGCTCCCGACGACCGCTCCGCTTGTGGGTATGCTGATGCTTGGAAACCTGTTCCGCGAGTCCGGCGTTGTCCGCCAGCTGCAGGAGACGGCTTCCAATGCGCTGATGTACATCGTCGTTATTCTGCTCGGTACTTCCGTTGGAGCGACCACCAGTGCTGAGGCGTTCTTAAACGTCAGCACCTTAAAGATCGTTGCACTGGGACTGATTGCGTTCGCGTTTGGTACGGCGGCCGGTGTCCTCATCGGTAAGCTGCTTTGCTTCGTCACAAAGGGCAAGATCAATCCGTTGATCGGTTCCGCAGGCGTATCGGCTGTGCCGATGGCAGCACGTGTATCCCAGAAGGTGGGTGCGGAGGAAGATCCGACAAACTTCCTGCTCATGCACGCGATGGGCCCGAATGTTGCCGGCGTTATCGGTACGGCAGTTGCAGCCGGAACCTTTATGGCAATCTTTGGAATCTAATTCGTTATTAAAATAGGAGGAAAGAAACGATGTCAGAACTTAAACCGTTAAAGATAACAGAGACTGTCTTACGTGACGCGCACCAGTCTTTGATCGCTACAAGAATGACAACCGAGCAGATGCTTCCCATCATCGACAAGATGGATAAGGTCGGCTATCATGCCGTGGAGTGCTGGGGCGGCGCTACGTTTGACGCATCCCTTCGCTTCTTAAAGGAAGATCCGTGGGAGCGTTTGCGGAAATTAAAGGCAGGTTTTAAAAACACCAAGCTTCAGATGCTCTTCCGGGGTCAGAATATTTTGGGATACCGTCCCTATGCGGATGATGTGGTGGAGTACTTCGTACAGAAGTCTATCGCAAACGGTATTGATATTATCCGTATTTTT
>CASCGD010000047.1 GCA_949132985.1 uncultured Lachnospiraceae bacterium | reverse complement strand
GAATCCTCGTCTGCTGCGTAGTTTCTTCTTGACATGACCACCACTACAGTGTACACCTCATGGTATGACCCAAAAACGCCTTACATACAAGACATCCACCCTGCAAATGTAGCTCAGTTACCACAAAATCGTTATATTACACCATTAACAATCCATCCGCCTCATAGCTCCGTTTCGCGCCAAAGTGTTCGATCTTTGTATGATAATTATTCCCGAGATTATAAAAACGAAGGCTGTCTTTTTCAAAATCAATCAGCTCACACAAACTCGCCTTCAAGAGCTTATACTGACCTGCGTCAACCGAACACTCAAACACGGAATTTTGCACTCGCTGTCCGTAATTCACACACTGCTTCGCAACTTTCCGCAAACGCTTTCGACCAGCCTGATCTTCCGTATTCACATCATAAGTAACAACAACTAACATGTGCATCTCCTTCTAATGCAGCGCCCGCTCGTCCCCGCTCACGGGCAGGTCGTCGCAAGGCATCCTCATAAAATGCTCCGCATTTTGCCTTGCTCCTACTTCCATAAAAACGGCGGGTAGGCATCCAGATCTTCTCTCAGATAGCGTGCCAGCAGAAGCGCCTGCACATATGGAACCAGGCCCCATTCCAGTTTTTCTTTCAGAAAGGGATGGGTAATCTTCGTTTTCTTTCTCTCCTGCCATGCCTTCTGCACCTTTTTTCTGCCGTCCTCCGACAACAAAACAGCTCCGTTTTCCTGTGTTGTAAAATCCTTTGCCGACAAAATGCGGTCGTTGATCAGCGTCAGTGCAAAGCGATCTGCTATACAGGAGCGCAGCTCCTCCAGCAAATCCTGCGCGAGAGACGTCCTCCCCGGACGGTCACGATGCAAAAATCCCACATACGAATCCAACCCTACCATTTCCAGAGCAGCGGCGCAGTCACTTCCCAGCATCGTATAAAGAAAGGACAAAAGCGCATTGACCCGATCCAGCGGCGGCCTCCGATTTCTCCCATGAAAGAAAAACTCCTCCCGTTCACGCAAAATCATATCATCAAAAACTCCAAAGTAAATTTTTGCGGCAGCACCCTCCATGCTGCGAAGCACATCCAGTTGTGTCTCCTCCAAAATCATCGGAAGCATATTTTTAAGCTGCTCCGAAGCACTCTCAAACTTCTCCACATCAATTCGCATCGCGTGATCCCGCCGTGTGCGGTCGATGACCCTCCGGCTGTTGCTGACCTTTCCGAAAATAAAATTGCGTGCAATCCGACAGCTCTCATCCAAATCATCTGCGATCCGATACTGTCTGCGGCGAAGCAACACGTTCCCACGACTTTCCCCACAGACACGCGCCTGAAAACGCCCCTGCGGTGTCATAAAAACCAAGTCAATTCCCTGCCGCACACATTTCCCCATAAGCGCAGGGGAAGCCCCCGCATAGGAGAACAAATAAATACTCTCCAAAATATGCAGAGGAAAACGCCCGAGTAAATCCTCCCCCTGCCTGATCGCAGCATTTTCGCCATCCAGGGTGGCATAAGCATCCTCCGTATTTACAAACAGCGTATTCAGCAAATGTCTCATTCTGCTTCTCCTTCCATCTCCTTCCGCAGATAGCCAGAAACCGACTGCTGCTTCAAAAGCTTCGGCACGCACAGCTCTTTCAGGGAGCAGGCATTGCACGCCTTTGTCGGTTTCACTTTCGGCGTATATCCTCTCTCAAAAAGCGTATGCATTTCCCGAACCGTATCCCTTACCAGCTCCCGCAAAGACGACGTAAATGCCACAACCTCACGACGACGGTTTTCACCGTAAAACAGCGCCCCTTCGGCGATGTCACAGCAGAGCATTTCCTCCAGGCACATGGCCTGCGCGCACAACTGAGCCGCATCCTCGCTGCCCTGCTTCGGTTTCCCCTTCTTGTACTCTACCGGATAAGGAAGCCACAGACCCTCCCTTTTTGCAAGCTCTATTCCGTCCAAAGTCCGGTGAAACTCTACCACATCGCACTCGCCAGACAGCCCCAGCTTTGCCGAATGCACTTTCAGCGCACGAACCGACAAAAGATCGCCCCGTCGGACCGCCGCATCCGGATCGTGTGCCCGCTCGTGCATGAGCATTCCGTCAATTGTATGTACATTTTCCACCCACTGCTGTTCCAGATGGATCAGCGCCCACTGGCGGCGGCAGAACAGAAAATGCTGAATGCCGGAAAGCTGCAGATAATCCTCCTCTTTATAATCCATCAATGATCTCTGCCTCAAGCCCGGGAATTGCCTCCCCGTCGATCTCATAATCGTAATCTGCCGCACATGCGGGAATCGTCACACCCTCTCTCAGAAATACCTTCAGCGAGCGGTGTACCTGCGCGGAAGAATACTGGCCGTCCTTACAGTTGTGCTTCCACCAGAAAAGCTTTACGACCTCCATCGATCCGTCGGGGCGCGCGGAAGAGCTGTCATTCACAAACAGCGTCCGCAGACATTCCTTGACCGTATCGGCGTCCTCCTCCGTAAAGCCGGTCTTTTCCGCAAGCTGGACATTGATGGAACCTTTCAGCTCATACAGCCCGAAGCGCACGAAATGCTTCGTACCCATCGTATCCGAGGAGCGCTTCTCGCTCGGCTCGCCGTTGACGCTCTTTGTGATCTGCAGCGACTCGATGTCCACCGGAGAAATACTCACCGCCTGATGAATCGAAACCGGCCCGCGCACACCGACCGAAACGTTGTCCTTTTTGAACGCAAACACCTGCCCGAAGCTTCGGACATCCAGCCACGTCTCGCACGCCTTTTTTGCATACTCATCCCGGTCCTTGATCTTTCCCATCGTGGCGGACGCCCGCTCGCTTAAGCTGCCAAACCCGTCCGCAGCGCGCTCCTCCGACTGGACAAAAATCTCCTTGCCCATGTCCTGCATCCGGTTGCGGATTTTTCGCTTGATGCAAACGTCCGAAATCTCGCCGTAGCCGTTGTAATCCGTGCGGGGGCGGTTGCCGTTTAAAGGGTCTCCGTTACTGTTCGCCATCTTCACCGAAATCAAAGCGGCAAAATCAATTTTGTTCTGCAAAATGCTCATCGTTTTTCTCCTCCGTATCGTTTTCTTTTCTTGATTTATATAGCTCGTTGCGCTGCAAATAATAGCCCATCAGATAGCTGTCCTCCAGCGGACGGTTCCAATCTTTGTCGGAAAACTCATGAATCTGCTCCATAATCTCCCCGATCAGTTTTTTATAAAAGCCGCGCGATTTTGGCGTCAGACGCGGAAAATACGCTTTTTCCAACTGCTGCTCCACGTTCATCGCCACATGTAACGGCGTCCGCACAAATACGGACTGCATCCGAATCGCATTCGTCTCCCGCTTCTCGTCCTGCTGGTAGGTATCCGCCTCCACCTTCTCAAAAACTGCCAGCAGACGCCCGTACTGGTAGCTTCGGTCTTTTCTGTCCGGCTTCAATGCCATCTCCCATTCCTCCTTTTTGTGATCGTAATCGTATTTTCTGACAACCGCGCACGCCGTAAACAAAATGCCCCTGCGCACGGAAGGCTCGTAGGCCAGCGGCATGGAAGCCCGTTCGACCAATGCCCGCTTCATATCCGCCGGAAACCGCGCCCGGTCAACCCTGCACGTAATCAAACGCTGCATCTGCTGGCGCATGACGCGGTCGTCGGTCTTTAAAACAGCCTTCCCTTTTTCCTCCCGTTGCGTGCCAAACGCACTGTTCACAATCTGCCAGAGCGGCGGCGACTGTATCCCGTACTTTCCGTTTTCCCAGCAGCATGCGGCATCCCAGTCATGAAGCCGCTGCAAAAAATCCGACGCCTGAAGCTCATTGTAATAAGTAACGGACAGCCTCCCGGTCGTCGCCGCGTCAAACGCCGCGATTACAACGCCTCCCGCATCGTCCGACAGCTCGCTCCGAAATCCAAGAAGCGTGCGTCGAAGCTGCTCCCGGTACTCCGTCGGATTTACGACCTCCTCCGACGCACCCTTCCGCCGAAACGCGCCCGTCACCCTCGGCACCTCTTTCCCCTGCGGATTCCAGCACAAAAATGTCCGTCCGCCAAACACGACGCGCGCGCCCTGCTCCGCCGCGACCCAGCGAAGCGCATTGTGCGCCTTCTGTGAAGCCAGATAACTAACCGTCGCCGCCTGCCAGTCCTCCGAAAAACGCCCGCGATACGTAAAGCCGCTCGCATCGTTCGCAGAGATCAGCTTCGCGTTCCCGTTAAACGGAATAATCCCCTTCGGATGCTGCTTTGCCGGTGCCTCGTGCTCGCCGGTAATCATACAAAACGCCTTCGCGCCCTCGGCCCGCCGCGCGCCATAGTACGCCACAAACGACCGGAACAGGCTCTGATCCGTCCAGCACGGGCCGTTCTCCTCCTCCGACAGCCCGGTTACACGCCAGCAAATGAACAGCTTTTCCTTGTCCGGCTTCCCCGTCTCGTCCAGTTTGACAATGCCAGCCTCCGCCAGATCAAAAAGCACGGTTCCCCTTTTCACATAGGCAAGAATCGGCGGCAGCTTTGGATGGCAGTACTCCGAGCCTGCCCAATCCTCCAATTGTTCGACATACAGTCTGTGCTTCGCCTCATGAAAAGACGCGATATAGATGAGCTGGTCGCACAGCGGATGCGCGCACGGCGCGCTCGTCCTCCCGCCGGAATCCTCCGTCACCGGAATGAGTATTTTCGGCGCGGTCTTGTCGACCGGGACTGCCCGCACAAAACCCCCGTCCGCATTTACCGTGATCTCCGCATCCGCCCGCGTGAGTGTGTGCGAAACCGGCGCCAGTGTTTCATGCTCCTCCCGCATGAGGCCCGCAAAGCGCTCATGGAAGTCATATGTATCGCACGCTTTCTGCAAAAGTCCCATCTAAACCACCTCCCCAAATTCCTTCAGGCCGGAAAAATTGTGCTCTACCTCCCCGAACGGCTTCATCGCCATCGCACCGAGGTCCTTGTGGTACGGGCATTCCTCCGGCCGCGGAAATTCGATAACCCCCGCGCGCATAACCGGACGCCAGAAGTTCGCCGTCATACGCCCGGCGGTCTCCCCGGAATACGCCTCGTCCGCGTAGGTCATCCCGTGATACATCAGCCCGAAGGACAGCTCCGGCAAATCGCCGTAGACGCCCGTCCCCTCATCAAACGCGCACGGCTCCACATAGCCTTGGCATTCCCGTGTCCCGAGAAAAACATCCCGCCTGCCGCCCTTTCGGATCATGCGCTTCGCAATCTCGTGGTGCTTGTTTTCATTGCGGTCTCCTGCCAGCTCCGGGCGGTTTTCGTTCCACTCGAAATGCGCCTGCACCTCGTAACAGCAGTTCTTCAAATACGTATAATAAGCCAGATCGTTGCCCCCGTGGTACTTGATCGGGCGAATCCCCTTCACCTCCGTCTGAATCCGATTCACCACCCGCACCTTGTCAATGTACCAGATGATCGTCGGCTTCCAGTAAACCGACGACAAAATCCCCTTCAACGCCTCATACGTCGGCACCTGATAGGAGCATTTTTCGCCGCCCACCCGCATAAGCGGATCGGAGAACAGCGCATAATCCCCATATACCCGAAACTCTACCCGGTTTGGATACTTTGTATTGCCCATGTCTTTACACCTCCAAAAATCCCGTCCGGCCCGGCTCCAAAACCAGCCCCACCTGATCGTCATAAAAATCCTGCTGCAAAGCCAGAATGCTTCCGCCGCACACCGCAAACAGCGCGCCCTGTTTTTCCAACAGCTGCCTCTGATATTGGAACAGGGAAACCGTATAAGGCTTTATCTTTTCCAAAAGCTCTTTTACATACGCCATGTCTCTCTGTGCACGCTCGCCCTCAAGCGCCGCGATCAGCGCCGCCCCTTTGCCGTGCGGGACGACCACATCCACGGTATCGCTGTCAAACACCTGAAACTGCCTCCCCGCCGTCAGAAACGCCTGATTCAAATGATACCGCTCCCGCATCTTTTCCTGCGCATAGCGCTCATTCAAAGAGAGCAGGGAGTAGAGCGTATTCCCATCCGCCAGCGCATCGTCCTGAAAGCCCGCCGGCATTCCCGCATACAGCCGCCGGTAATAAAAGCGGATCGCCGCATCGGACGCCAGATCGTTTCCGAACCGTTCCGGTTCCTGCCCGAACGCCGTCAAAAGCTCTAAAGACGCATCCCCTGCCCGCTTGATGTCGGACAGCCGCCGCAAATCCTCATCGACCGGTGTCACGACGTAGACGAAAGCGGCCTCGCTTCGCTCCCCGTTGCGGTTGCAGCGCCCGGCCGTCTGCACGACGCTGTCCATGCCCGCCAGAAGACGCACCGTCGTCCCGAAGGAGATATCGACGCCCGCCTCGATGACCTGCGTGGAGACGCAGATGACCTTTTCGCCCGTCGCTCCGCTCCCCGCCAGCGCCTCCTGCATGTCCGCCAGCACCGCGCGCCGATGCGCCATGCACATGGACGCGGACAGATGAAAGCAGCGCGCGTCCCCGTCCGCGAGCCTCCGGTACAGAAATTCCGCCTCGCTCTTTTTATTGCAGACAATCAGCAGGCTGTCCGTCTCCTCCAACAGCTCCCCCGCGAAGGAGGGGATGTCCTCCATGCGCTTCCTCCCCGCGTCGACGATCGTCGTCCTGCGAAATGCCTCCCACAGCGCGGCGTCATACGGTACGATATCCTCCGGCACATGCTTCAATGGATGAACGACCGCCTCCAGGCACGGCTGTGTCGCAGAGCACAGAACAACCGTCGCGCCGCAGACCTCCGCGAGAAAGTTGACCGCCAGATTAAACTGCGTCAGCATCTGATTCGGCACGGTCTGCACCTCGTCGATGACGATCACACTGTTTACAAGCGCATGAAACCGGCGGATGCACGTCGTCTTCCCCGAAAACAGCGTATTCAGAAGCTGGACGAGCGTCGTCAGGACAATCGGAGCCTCCCAGCTCTCCGCCAACAGCTCATACCGCTGCAGCTCCTCCCTGCCCTCCGTCTCGCGGATAACGTTGGAGTGATGCTCCAAAATCAGGTCGTCCCGCCCGACATACTCCCGTATGACCGTCGCGTTCTGGTCTAAAATAGTCAAAAGTGACGACGTGAAAATTATCCGCGCCTTCCCGTGACACATCGCATGGGCGAGCGCAAACCGAAGTCCCGCGAGCGTTTTCCCGGCACCGGTCGGGACGTTCAGCCGGTATACGCCGCCCGGACGTTTCGCGAACGCGCGGCACTGGTCAGAAATATTTTGGCGCGCGCGATTGATCTCCGTATTGCCGGAAAATGCCGACAGCTTGCGCTCCATATGTGAGAGGCAGGACTCCCACATTTCCGTTACATCGTCCGGCTGTCCGGGATAGCAAAATCCATTCATAAATTCACCCGTGTCACGGCGGTCGCCCTCGATTACCCCCGAGAGCAGCAGCCGCGCCAGAAGGCCGATATAAAACGCGCACTCGCCGTCATAGTGCTCATCATCCTGCCGGCACAGATCCATGATCGTTTCAAATACCGGCTCCAGCTCCGGGACCGACGCCGCAAACAGCCCGTCCAATTCCTCCGCATCCGCGCAGCCTGTCAGAAAATTTTGAACGGACTCCTCATATCCGATCTCCGTCTTCATCCGGTGATCAAAGCCGGATTTATGGTGCTCGTCCACGCAGTCGAACAACCCATGGTGCGCACCCGCCGCATAGGCGAGCAGCTCCGCCGCTGCCGCGGAAAAATCCAGCTCCCCGCCGCGCCCATGATAGCGTGTCAGGAAATAACGCACCCCCGCAAACGTGTGGTTGACCGATCCTCTCTTCACCGGCTCGCCACGGCTCGCCCGCCACAGGTAATCGGCAAACTCTTTTTTGAATTTCCCAGCGTCATGGATCAATCCCGCCAGATACGCCGCATTTCCAAGCCCTGCCGGTGCGAGCGCCGCTTTCGCATACCGCGCCGTCTGCCGCACATGCGTCTCAACCGTCTGCACCGTCTCGCTCCCGTCTGCTTCTATGCGGATGTGCGCCGGAAACCTGATATCCTCTTTTGTATGTCCGCCCATGTCTTCTCCCTCCTCTCAAGCGGTAACGGCACGCGCCGCTTCGCGTCACCTGCCAAGTCGTCGGAAGGCATTTTCAGAAATGCTTCGCATTTGCCTTCCTCCTATACGCACGAGCGATCACATTTTCCACATAAACCGAAGTATTGGCGCTCGTGAGTCGGCTTTGTTGGCAAATTTAAGCGCTCGTTCGTATCAATAATACGGACTGTCGATGAATTCCACAGTTCGTATCGCGCCAACCGCAGCCGCAGAATGTCATGTTTCCTAATGCGGTTGTGCCATCATCCACGCGCCCCCCGGAGAGGGCGCGACCATGTAAAAGTAAAATAACTACTTTAGCACTTATTTTTTCAATCCACGTACTTCGACTGATATAAGTACGACAATTTATTTTTCGATTTTCTATCTTAATATTTAAATTATATCTACTTTATCATTTATTGAAATAAATGTCAAGCTATGTTTGAAATATTTGACATTTTATAATCCGTCATGTCCGCTCTTACACCCCACTCTAAGCATTACCATGTATCAAAAAAAGCCCTGAAGAATTACTTCCTCAAGGCTGATAGAAATTATTTTATGTATTGCAGATCTCCATTTTTCAACAGCTGAAACTTTTCGTCATAGATATCATCAAGCACCTGCATAATTGGTACTCTAATTCTCTGATGACCTGAAAATGACCAGACTCTATAACTCTGTCTGATTCTTTAAAAATGCTGATAATCGATCATAGTATTCTTGCATCTCCGTTTTATCATGCCCCATTTTCATCAGCTTATAGAACACACCTAATATACTTATGCAATTAATTGGTTTCGTTAAGCTGGCGATACTTTGTCTCGCTTTAAAATCATCTGAACAGAATACATACACCTGCTTGCTATGCTCTGCTAATGTATGACCTGCCTCATTCCTTGCCAAGTGCGATTTGTATAAAAAATCAGTATCCAGCAAGGCATATTTTTTATTTTTCCCCACAGGCGCTACCTCACTGGTTTCCCTAATATTTTAACAATTTCCTTCAATCTGGCTTTGTCACGCTCCAAACGTTCAGTCCTTATGCTCTCCCGCTGTTCGAGCTCATACATTTTTTCTGATAAACTTCCAAATCTGATAAGATCTCTCGAAATTTTCTGCCATCTCAGAGCTTTCCCAGTCACTTCAATCTGCCTGCAGATTTCATCATTACTGATCTGCAAAAGTTTTTTCGCAGTTTTTATATCTATCTTTTGCTCTTCAAAAAGTCTGAGTACCGCTGCCTTATATGGAATTGCAAAAATATCCATTATCTTAAGAACAACCTGAACCGAAACATTCTCATAGGATAGATGATAAACATCCGACTGTTCTTCAAGGCGATCTTTCGGAGCCAATAAAAGCGCAGCAAAAGCATTTGCCTCCATGTCTTCCAGTTCTTTTGCTTCGTCTTCAATTACATCTGATTCAAGAATAGATCCTGACTGCAGCAACGAAAAATCCTTTTCTTCAAAATAGCAATAAATATGATACAACTCATGTGCAGCCGCAAATATTTGTTTAGCCAAAGAAATTGCAGAATTAATCATTACAAACATCCGTCCTTGTCGGATAAATGTACATGCGCACAATTCCGCATCTCTGACTGGATATCTAAGCAATTCAAATGATACTTCGTGACGATTTACATAATTTTCCAAAATGTTAAAAATATCATCCTGGACGATGTTATTCTTGTTATAAAGAGAATTAAAACTTGTTACACATTCACTTATTTTTACATATCTTTTACGATCTTTTATATAAAGGCTATTATCTAAAACGTTACACACAGACTTACGCCTCCCATAGCTGCATCATTTCCATTGCATTCTCGTGAGTACGGGCATAGAAACAAATCAAATCTGCAATCTCATCTGCAATTGCAAGGCCATCTTTTGCCTCCTGAGATTCAACCCTTCCCATAAACGCCTTCACAGTGTCAGTTTCCGAAATCTCCTTCGGAACCCTCACCAGACTTTCCATAGAAACATCCAGAAACTCAGCTATTTTTTGCAGTTCAATCGCATGAATCATTCTGGCTCCACTGAGCATCTTACTGGTAACCTGCTTGGATACACCGAGATATCCGGCCAGGTCAATCTGTTTTTTATCGTTCTGTTTCATAATATTCATAATATTGTTACTGATAATCTCATTCACGCTTACCATCACAAGTACCTCCAGATAGAAACACGAAACACTCTATATCACATTATTGTACCATAGCCACTAACCTCATGCATTGCATTCCGCCTGCATTTGCTAAATGACCAGGTATTCCCGCGCGAAGCTCGAAAATACCTCGCTAATTACTCATATTATATACAGAACATGCTAAATAGTCAATTTTTTCTCGACTATATTTTGATAAATCCCCTTAAAAGTCTCCATTTCATATACTCTACATCTATGATATCCAGAATATCCGGCGTGATAAAGATACTTCCCATACTTTCAAACCTGCAAACGCTTCATCCAAAATCAGACATTCACCCGCGTATTCTTCTCTATGACATATTTAAAAGAAGTGTATTGCGGCAGATAATAGGAATACGTATACTCCATGAGCTCCCCGCCGCTGTCGTATCCGAGATAGACAACCAGAAACACCTTTTTGCCGGACTGCAGATTCATAAGGCCCGCATATTCCTCCGGTATTTCTACAATCTGCATGTAGGATTCCACCCGCTTCGGCATATGTCCATGCGTGTCCATATACTCATACAGAGAGCCTTCCGACAAGTCATACCGCTCCACATCCCAGAATATCTCAGCCGGAATGTAAGCCTTCTGAACCGCGTAGGGTTCTCTATTTACATAGGAAAGACGCACCAGCTCAAACATCTGGCTGCTGCCGGAAAATTTTTCCGCCAAAATTCCCCAGACAGGCACCTTTTCGATGGAAATGACTTTACGGCAGGACTCGTATCCGGACTGGCGGATGAGTACGCCCAGGCTCATGTTCGCCTGCGCGCCCTGATCGATTCTGCGGGAAGACGTCGGAACCTTTACCACAAACGTGCCGCTCCCTCTCCTCGCCATCACATAGCCCTGCTCCTCCAGCTTTTTTAGCGCCTTGCGGATCGTCAGACGGCTGATCCCATACTGCTGGGACATCACACGCTCTGAATCCAGCCGGTCGCCCACCTGGTATTCGCCCCGCTGCATTTTCCCCAAAATACTGTTCATCAGCTGCACGTACAGCGCATCATACTCCATCATTGTTTACTCACACTCCTGAATCTGTAAAAATCGCTGACCGAAACGATCTCAAAATACTCAAAAGGCTCCGGCTCCTCTTTATAAGTAGTTCCGCGAATCATCATCAGCTCCTTGTCCCGGCAGTCGAGCAGTCTCTGTTCCTCCTCACTGGCCTCCACAATCAGAATTTCTTCCTCGCTTTTGTGCGTCATGTAGCCGAAGCGGTCCCGGATAATCTTATAAAACGACTCATGGGCAAAATCCGCATCCTCGATACCCTTTACCTTCTCGTACAATATGTAAGTGCGGTCGATCGATTTCGGAACGCCCTCCACAACCCGCAGCTTCCGAAGGTGCAGCACCCTTGAGGCCAGCGGCACTTTCAGCATCCTGCTGATAAAACGATTCGATTCTATTACTTCCAGATTCAGAATCCGATGTTCTAAATGAAATCCTTTTTCTTTAATTACGTCCGAAACGGACTGCGCATTCTCCAAATCCCGGAGTATATATATATCTGTTGGCTTCATAATATTTTTCCATTTCTTTCCACGATAGGCAATATTATAAGCCAAATTCATCATTTCTTCAAGCCAAATCCCTGGCTTCAAACCATGTTTCGTACAAAATGGCCACTATCATAAGCCCGGCGCCTAACGCCGCCATTCCTCCCAGCGCTTCATGGAAGATTACAAACGACCAGAGCGGCGCCATAATCACCTCCGACATGGCGATCAGGTTCGCATTCAGGGCGGTCGTTCTCTGTATTCCTTCCGCATACAGCTCCGCGGCCATACCGCTGCACAGCAGCCCGCCTGCGAGAACAATCCCCCACTCGCCCATGTCCCGGAATTTCCCCGCGGACAATACGATGCTTCCCAGCCCCGCCAGAGCGCAGAGCCCATGCTGCATCAGCTGCGTACACACCGGATCGTTATCCGGCAGCGCATTCAGATAAAAGCATCCCGCAAACGTAACGCCTGAAAACAGCGCCAGCAGGTTGCCGAACATGTTTCCTGAGCCCAGCTGATTTGCAAAAAAAATGACCAGCCCGGCCAGGCACAGCCCAACCACACCGACCTGCTGCTTTTTTAATCTTCTCTTCTGAAAAAAACGATAATAAAGCAGAACAAAAACCGGCGAACAATATTGCAGCACGATGGCATTTGCCACTGTGGTATATTTATTTGCCAGAAAAAATGACAGATTCATGGCCGCAGCCACCACCCCGGTCAGCACCGCCAGCCCGTTCCAGTGAAGCCTGCGGCCGCGGTTAAACAAAATAAGGACGGCCAGCGCCATCAGCGATGTACTTCCCGCCACCACCAGGCCATTGAATGAAACAGTTTTTGTGATAATTCCGAGAAAGCTCCACAGAAACGCCGTCCCGAAAATCATCAGATTCCCCTTTTTGCGCACATTCCTCTCCACTTTTTGCCTCCTTTTTCAACGCGAAGCAGCGCCCGCCTGTCTTACCCGCAGACACCGAAAAAACACTTCGCGTTTTGCCCCTTTTTTCATAACAGTTCCCACACATCGTCCAGTGTATGTATAAAGTATGCAGCCGGCGACTGGTCAAAGCAGAACCGATCGTCAAGCCGGGCCGCCACATCCGCCCCGGCCGCCGCCCCGGCCCGCACCCCGTAGGTAGAATCCTCCACGATCAGGCATTCCCCCGGTTTCCGCCCCAGCTTTTCCATTGTTTTCTCATAAATCTCCGGATTCGGCTTGCTCTCGTTCACCTGCTCCCCGCTGATGACAGAATCAAAAAAGTCCTCCAGCCCGCACTGTTTCAGCATTCTCTGAATCGTAAGCAGCGGAGAGGATGAGGCCAGGGCAATCTGATATCCCTGCCTTTTGAGCCCGTCCAAAACACCCGGCACCTCCGGATACAGCACGTCGTTGAAATCTTTAATCTCCGAATCCTTATATATCTCCTGCAACTCCCTTTCAAATTCCGCGTCCCCCGGCTCCTTTCTCGCCAGGCGGCTCAGCAAAATCCGATCCTCCTGCGCCGACATGCCCACCGTGGGAAACAGCTCCTCCCGCTTTACCCATGGATATTTTTTCACCAGCTCGCGATAGGTTCGGTCCAGATAAAAAAACTCACTGTCAATCAATACGCCGTCCATGTCAAAGATCACTGCTCCGTAGCCCATAGCTTCTTCCTTTCTGTCCTCTGCATTTTTAATCTGTACTGAAAACCAATTGGCATCCTTTTTTGCAATGCGTCCCGCCGGTTTCTCGTATGCCGGCTTTTTTATTCAGCTAATCCCAGTCGTCGTCTCCGTCACTGTTTTCTGTCTGCTCACTTGAGAAGGCTCCCACCTGCTCCCGCCCGGTTTTCACAATATCCTCCAGAAGCTCCTCAAAGCTGCTGCCAAGATTCCGGTTCATCGTGACCTCGATCAGCATTCCCAGATTTGTCCCGTAGAAAACCCGCATCCGGCCGTCCGCCATTGCCAGCGGAACGATCGTGTTAAAGGGCGACCCGCTCAGCAGATCGCAAAATACCAGAATATGCTCCGCGCTCTTTAACTGCTCCAGCGCAGCTTTCATATTGGCTTCCAGCTCCGTCTTTGTATCCCCTTCCGGGAAATCCACCGTCACAAAATTTTCCTGCTCCCCGAGAATCAGCTTTACGGCGCTGCCGATGCCGGTCGCAAAATGTCCATGTCCTGTCACCAAAATTCCTGTCATCTGTTTCCCTCCCGATTTAATGTAACGCCCGCTCGCTCTGCTCACGGGCAAGTCGTCGGAAGGCATCTTAAGAAAATGCTCCGCATTTTGCCTTCCTCCTGAAAAATGGGCCAGACGTCTCTTTCTGTATGAAAACGCCTGGCCCGTGAAATCTCTTCGAAGCTGTCGCAGCATCCGCTTACCGTCAGCCGCTTTCGCCCGTATCTGTTTTATTCGCCCTTCGGATAATGGGCAAGCGACTCCTGAAACGGGTCAATGTTTGTATCAATATAAATCTGCTCTGCTCCCTTCGCCGCAACAAACTGGAACGGCACGGTATACATCAGCGGTGCCAGATATTTATTGCATTTTACACTGAATACCATATCCCGCTTATCCGCCTCGGGAAGATCCTTACAGGTTATCACATGAACCCTCGGCGTATATTTCTTATATGCGCTGCGGAACTGAAGCATACGCTCATACTCGGCCTCGTCGGAACCGATCATGAGAATGGTCTGGCGGTTCCCGATCGCCATTGTGGGGCCATGGGAATACTCCTCCAGCTCATAGCCTAATACCGGCAGCCTGAGCATCTCCCCCGCCTTCAGCACACCCTCCAGCATAGAGCCGTAATCCACACCGTAGCCCAGCACATACAGGCGCTCGCTGTTTACAATCGAGGCATTGTTTCTGTCATACCATGCCTCGCTCTCGTCGATCACGGTCTGGAACTGATCTACCAGCGCACCGGTCTCCTCCAGAGCCGCAGCATATTGCTCATCCGTATAAATTCCCTTCGCCTTTGCAACGCCGACCGCCCACAGATAAACGCTCAGAATGGATACGGTATAGCCCTTGGTCTCCGGCGGTGTCAACTCGTCGCCCACCAGCAGATGAACGGCCGTCTCCACATGCTCCATAATTTTGCTGCTCAGGTTTCCGGTAATGGCAACGGTCTGATAGCCGTTCTCCTTCGCGAATGCCATCACCTCACAGGTAGATACACTCGTGCCCGACTGGCTGATTCCCACGTACAGAATCTGATCGTTTTTCAGCGTGCCGGTCCAGTCCGGCTTCTCATAATTTTTGTACACCGTCGGATACTGTGCGCCCGCATCGATTCCCACGATATGCTTAAAATAATAGGCCGCAATATGGGACACATTATAAGAAGTTCCCGAGCCGAAAAAGAACACCTTTTTAATATCATGCTTTTTAAAAATTTCCACAAAGGGCTCCACAAAGACCTTCTGATTTTCCAATGTATACTTGAGTACCTCCGGCTGGGATTTTATATTCCCAAGAACTGTCTGCTGCATCATCTTACCTCTTTTCCTTTTATTTTTTTAAAATCTCGGTTACATCCTTGCGGGCATCACTCGGCGTGTTCTGAATATACACCTTGACGCCGCGGTCAATCAGCTTTGCAAAAGCTTCCTTTTCTTTCGACGAAACAAACGTATTTTTCTCGAGCTGAATCGCATCCGGCTTGGTCGCCATATTGCCGACCGTAATATAATCCACCAGATATCCGTGCTCCGCCATGCGAAGAATCGGCTGGGGGCTGTTGCACAGGATCATGACCCGTATCCCCTCATCAATCTTCCGGTTGAATTTATCCGCCGCCTTCTCCGAGTTAAAAATCGAGAGCTTGCATTTTTCCGGCATACCAAACTTTAACGCTGTCTTTCTCGTTTCATCATTTACAATCACATCATCCACAATGGCGATCCGCTCCAGGGAATACTGCGGAATCCAGTAACCGCACACCTGCCCGTGAATCAGCCGATCATCAATACGAACATCCAAAATAGCCATATGTACATCCTCCTTTACCAAAACAGCTATGCAGAAATCAGGCCAAGAACACCCAGCGCAAAACCAATAATTACAATGCCGGCAATAATGTAAATCGTCTTATATTTTTTCCTGACGCACCCAAAAATACCTAATGTAAAGCATAACGGCAAAATCTTGGGCATAATCTGATTCAGATAATCCTGAAGAATTACCTCACTGCCGGAAATCGTAAACTGTAACGGACATACAATGCTCACCCACATGGCAATCATACAGCCGATGGACATCGCTCCGATAATGCCCGCACAATGAGTAAACAGCTGCATCTTACCGGTTTTTTCCATGTCCGCCAGAATCGCGGAACCTTTATTGTAACCAATGTTCAAGGTGACCAGTCTGGTCAGCACGTTCGGGATATTGAACACTAAAAGCAGGATAAACGGCGCAACGGGGTTTCCCTCCTGTGCGAACCCGATCGCCAGCGCACAGGCAAGGATACGGATAATACCCCAGAAAAAGGTATCGCCGATACCGGATAAGGGACCCATAAGGGAGACCTTGATCGCATTGATCGTGGATACGTCGAAGTCCGGATTCTCTTTTGCATTCTCCTCCATCGCAACCGTCGTACCCATTACAAACGGAGACGGCGCCACCGTCATATTAAATGCCGCGATATGGCGGTGCATTGCCTGCTTTAAGCCTTCATCGTCGTCTTTATAGATCTTTCTGAGGAGAGGCATAATGGCGTACAAAAATCCCAGACCTTCCATTCTCTCATAGTTCATGGAGCCTAAAAGCGTAAAGCTTCTCCAGAACACGCCCCTGAAATCTTTTTTTGTAAATCTGCTTTCCGCAGTCATCTCATTTTTTGCCATCGCTTAATCCTCCCATTCATCATCTGCCGCACCGGCCGCAACAGCCACTCTGGCGCCTTCGTTTGACCGCAGCATGAAAATAATCCACGCGATCGCAATTGCAATAGCGGCAATCGCAATCATCGTAAGGTCAAATCCCACATACGCTGCCGGAATAAATCCGAGAATAAAATACGGAACCAGATTCTTTTCCAGAATAATGTTTAAGAGCAGGGCAAATCCGAGACACGGAAGAATGGCCGCCACACCGCCAAGACCGGTGTTTACCCAGGCCGGCATTCCGTTTACGATCGCCTCCGTCGCCTCATTACCAAAATACATTACCAGAAACGTCGGTATCGCATATGCTAAAAACGTACATATTCCGCAGAAGTAATGGCAAAGCCGGATCCCTCTGAAATCCAGGGCGTCAATCTTTCTGTCCGCAACCAGCATAACGCCTGAATAAGAAGACATTAACAACGTATTCAAAAACTGCATAATAACCGCTACGGGAACGCCGAACAAGATTGCCGTCTCCGCGCCTGTGCCGGTTGTGATCGCAACCGCAGTACCGATCGTACCGCCGATACCAATATCCAGCTGGGCCGTCGGGCCGATACCTACGGCTCCCATCCACATCAGCTGAAGCTGCGCGCCAATCATCAGACCCGTCTTTACATCCCCCAATGCCAGGCCTACCAGAAACCCGGTGACAATCGGCTCACGGAGCTTACATTCTCCCAACCAGTCGCCTTCAGACCTGCTGACTGCGGCAATAAGCGCAATAAGTATTGCCTGTAGTACACTCATACCTTTTCCTCCTTTAATGTAGCGCCCGTTCGCTTTGCTCGCGGGCATTTCGTCGGAAGGAATGCAAATGAAATGCTTCGCTTTTTCCTTCCTCCTTTTGGTTCAAATTTTATACTTTTTCGCGAATTGGTATAATTGGTATACTATATATACCACTGATGATATAGGTATATCACTTTTCGGCAAAAAAATCAATAGAAAATGGAAAATTTTTTTTACAATTATTAAAATTAACCAAAAAACACCCCGTATGCAGCAAACCCTCTGCATACGGGGTGTTTCAAAGTGTATCCAATTTCAGCGCTCCATCTGCTGCACCGCAGCAATATCCACAACCGTCAGCTCCCGCCCGCCGGCCTCTAAGGAGCCCGCCAGCGCGTTTGCCGTATCCAGCGCGGTGATGACGTTCACGCCGGTCTCTATCGCGGTGCGCCGGATCAGAAAGCCGTCACGGCTCTTGTCCCGCCCCTGGGTGGGCGTGTTGATAACCAGGTCGATCTTATGTCCCAGCAGAAGATCCATGACCGTGGGCGACTCCTGGTGAAGCTTGTTCACCCTGCGCGCCTTTATGCCCTGGGCACGGAGGTACTCAGCGGTGTGGCGGGTCGCGTAAATCGTGTAGCCGAGGGCTTCAAAGCGCTTTGCCACCTGCGCCGCCTCGGGCTGATCCGCCTTTTTCACGGTAATGATCATCTGCTTGTGCTTCGGCAGGACAACGCCGGCGCCAAGGAACGCCTTGTAGAGCGCCTCGTCAAAGCTCTTTGCGATGCCAAGGCATTCGCCCGTGGACTTCATCTCCGGCCCAAGGGAGATCTCCGCGCCGCGTATTTTCTCAAAGGAGAACACCGGCATTTTGACGGCAAAATAGTCCGCGGCAGGCTGCAGGCCCGGCGTATACCCAAGGTCTCTGATTTTCTTTCCGAGAATCACCTCCGTCGCCAGATCCACGATCGGGATGCCCGTCACCTTGCTGATATAGGGCACCGTGCGCGAGGAGCGCGGGTTGACCTCGATGACGTAGACCGCATCGCCCACCGCGATAAACTGGATATTGATCAGTCCCTTTACGTGCAGCGCCTTTGCCAGCCTGCGGGAATACTCTGCAATCGTCTCCCGCACCGACTCGCTCACGGTGGGCGCCGGATAGACGGAAATGCTGTCTCCCGAATGAACACCGGTGCGCTCGATATGCTCCATAATACCCGGAATCAAAATATCGGTTCCGTCGCACACCGCATCCACCTCCAGCTCCTTGCCCATCAGGTACTTGTCCACCAGGATCGGGTGATCCTGCTCGATACGGTTGATGATCTCCATGAACTCCTCGATTTCCTCGTCGGAGTAAGCGATCTGCATCCCCTGGCCGCCCAGCACATAGGAGGGGCGCACCAGCACCGGGTAGCCGAGCTTTTTCGCCACCTCTTTTGCCTCCCTGGCAGTAAATACGGTGCCGCCTGCCGCCCGGGGAATTTCCGTCTCCTGCAAAATCTGATCGAACAGCTCCCGGTCCTCCGCCGCGTCCACATCCTCCGGCGCGGTGCCAAAAATCGGCACGCCCATTTTCTGCAGGCTTTCCGTCAGCTTGATGGCAGTCTGACCGCCAAACTGCACGACGGCCCCGTCGGGCTTTTCTATCTTTACGATATTTTCCACATCCTCCGGCGTGAGTGGCTCAAAATAAAGCTTGTCCGCAATATCGAAATCCGTGCTGACCGTCTCCGGGTTGTTGTTGACGATAATCGTCTCGTAGCCCGCCCGGGCAAACGCCCACGTGGCGTGCACGCTGCAGTAGTCGAACTCGATGCCCTGCCCGATGCGGATGGGGCCGGAGCCTAGCACAAGCACCTTTTTTCTGCGCGCCGGGCTGCCGTCATGTCCGACCACATCCGGGCATCCGGCCTGCCCGCCGCTGCATTCTCCGCCATCTGCCATATAGCGGCACACATCAAACTCCGCCGCCTCGTCCGCGCTCCCGAACACGGAGTAAAAATACGGCGTCTGCGCTGCAAACTCCGCCGCACACGTATCCACCATCTGAAACGCTGCCCGAATACCGAAATGCTCCCGTAAGCCCCGAACCTCTTCCTCGCTCCTTCCAGAAAGCCGCGCGATTACGCAATCCGGGAACTCCACACGCTTCGCCTCTTTTAACAGCTCCTCCGTCAGCTCCTCCGTCTCAAGCCGCTCCTCCATCTCCGTCAAAATGGCGATCTTGTCGATAAACCACTCGTCGATCTGCGTCGCGTCGTGGATCGTACGGTAGTTGATGCCCTTGCGGATCGCCTCAGCAATCACATAGATCCGGCGGTCGTCCACAATGTGCATCCGCTCGATCAGCTCCTGCTCACTCAGATCCGAAAAATCATAGGAACGCAGGCAGTCTACATGCTGCTCCAGCGAGCGGATCGCCTTCATCAGAGCGCCCTCAAAGTTGTTGCAAATGCTCATGACCTCCCCGGTAGCCTTCATCTGGGTCGTCAGCGTGTGCTTCGCGGTAATAAACTTGTCAAAGGGCAGGCGGGGAATCTTGACCACGCAGTAGTCGAGCATCGGCTCAAAGCTCGCGTACGTTTTCCCGGTAATCGCGTTTTTGATCTCGTCCAACGTGTAGCCCAGCGCAATCTTCGCCGCCACCTTGGCGATCGGATAGCCCGTCGCCTTAGAGGCCAGGGCGGAGGAACGGCTCACCCGCGGATTCACCTCGATGACGCAGTATTCAAAGGAATCAGGCTTTAAGGCATACTGCACGTTGCACCCGCCGGTGATGCCGAGCTCGGTGATGATGTTGAGCGCCGAGCTTCGCAGCATCTGGTATTCCTTATCCCCAAGCGTCTGGGAGGGCGCAACAACAATGGAATCCCCGGTGTGAACGCCCACGGGATCAATGTTTTCCATGTTGCAGACCGTGATGCAGCCTCCCGCCGCATCCCGCATCACCTCATACTCGATCTCCTTCCAGCCGGCGATGCACCGCTCCACCAGAACCTGCCCCACACGGCTTAAGCGCAGTCCGTTTGAGAGAATGGAGATCAGTTCCGTCTCGTCATGCGCGATGCCGCCGCCGCTTCCGCCCAGCGTGTAAGCGGGACGCAGCACTACCGGATATCCGATCGTGTTCGTAAATTTGATACCGTCCTCGACGCTCTCCACCACCAGCGACGCCGCCACCGGCTCTCCGATTTTTGCCATCGTATCCTTAAATTCCTGCCGGTCCTCCGCTTTCTTGATGGTCCGGGGAGTCGTCCCGATGAGCCGCACGCCGTGGGCGTCCAGAAATCCGCTCTCCGCCAGCTCCATGCCCAGGTTTAACCCTGCCTGTCCCCCCAGCGTCGGCAGCACGCTGTCGGGCTTTTCCTTCAGGATAATCTGCTCAAGCGTTTTCGCGGTCAGCGGCTCGATGTAGACCTGATCGGCGATATCCTTATCCGTCATGATCGTCGCCGGGTTAGAGTTTACGAGGCAGACCTCCACCCCCTCCTCCTTTAAGGAGCGGCACGCCTGAGTTCCCGCATAGTCAAACTCCGCCGCCTGCCCGATAACAATCGGGCCGGAGCCAATGACAAGTACCTTTTTGATCTCTTTATTTTTCGGCATAGTTACTCTCCTCCCATCATGGTAATAAACCGGTCAAACAAATAAGCGCAGTCCTGCGGCCCCGGACTCGCCTCGGGATGAAACTGCACCGTAAAAATATTTTTCCCCACATAGGAGAGCCCCTCGTTCGTGCCGTCGTTGACGTTGACAAAGGCCGGTGCTGCCACGGTCTCGTCCAGACTGCCCATATCCACCACATATCCGTGATTCTGCGACGTTATGTAAACTCTTCCGGTTTCCAGATCCTTCACCGGATGGTTGCCGCCCCGGTGCCCGTACTTCAATTTATGGGTATCAGCTCCCGTTGCCAGCGCCATGAGCTGATGCCCCAGGCAGATGGCAAAAATCGGAACATCGGAGTCGTAGAGCTTTCGCACCTCTTTGATAATGTCCCCGCATTCCTTCGGGTCCCCCGGCCCGTTGGAGAGCATGATGCCGTCGGGCTTAGCGGCCATAAGCTCCTCTGCCGGAGTGTGTGCCGGAAAAACCGTCACCTCGCAGCCCCGGGCATTCAGAGATTTTGCAATATTCATCTTTGCGCCCAAATCCAGCAGCGCCACGCGCTTTCCCTTTCCCTTTAAGACAGAAGGCTCTGTGCATGTGGTGAGATCCACCACATTTCCCACGCGGTACGCGTTCAGCTTCGGGAGGATTTCCTCCAAATCATAATCTTCATTTGCCGTAATCATGCCGTTCATCGTCCCGCGCTCCCGCAGAAGCTTTGTCAGCGCCCGGGTATCGACCCCCGCAATGCCCGGAATATCATGACGTTTTAAAAAATCCTGAATGTTTCCCTCACAGCGGAAATTGCTGGCCGTCCGGGAAAGCTCCCGCACGATAAATCCCATGGCCCAGGGCCGTTTCGACTCCATATCGCTGAAATTGACGCCGTAATTTCCGATCAGCGGATAGGTCATCGTCACCGACTGTCCCGCGTAGGAGGGGTCCGTGAGCACCTCCAGATAGCCCGTCATCGAGGTGTTAAACACAATCTCGCTGATCACCTCACGCTCAGCGCCGATGGCGGTTCCGGTAAAAATATGTCCGTCTTCAAGTATGAGAAATGCCTTCATGTTTTATCCTTTCCGGTGAATGGTAACGGTTCGGACAAGCCGCCCTGTCCAAACTGTTACGGTGAATGTTTGCTTACCGCAAAAATGCTGCACAGACCCTGATGACCAGGGTCCATACAGCAACTTCATTGTTACCTAATGCTTCGGCACAAGCAGAGCCTTCCCGCCCATATAGGGCTGCAAAGCTGCCGGAATGCTCACACTGCCGTCCGCGTTTAAATTGTTCTCCAGAAATGCAATCAGCATACGGGGCGGAGCAACCACCGTATTGTTTAACGTATGCGCAAAATATTTATTCTTCTTCTCGTCCCTCACGCGGATCTTTAAGCGTCTCGCCTGGGCGTCTCCCAAATTGGAGCAGCTTCCCACCTCGAAATATTTCTTCTGGCGGGGCGACCATGCCTCCACGTCACAGGACTTCACCTTTAAATCAGCCAGATCACCGGAGCAGCACTCCAGCGTGCGCACCGGAATGTCAAGGCTGCGGAACAGATCCACCGTATTTTTCCACAGCTGGTCGTACCAGTATTTGGAATCCTCCGGCTTGCAGACAACGATCATCTCCTGCTTCTCAAACTGATGAATGCGGTAGACGCCGCGCTCCTCGATACCGTGAGCGCCCTTCTCCTTGCGGAAGCACGGGGAATAGCTGGTGAGCGTGTAGGGGAGCTTCTCCTCCTCGTTGATAGTGTCGATAAATTTACCGATCATGGAGTGCTCGGACGTACCGATGAGATAGAGGTCCTCCCCCTCGATCTTGTACATCATGGCATCCATCTCCTCAAAGCTCATAACGCCGGTCACCACGTTGCTGCGGATCATAAAGGGCGGCACACAGTAGGTAAAGCCGCGGTCAATCATAAAATCTCTGGCATAGGAGATAACCGCAGAGTGCAGCCTCGCGATATCACCCATAAGATAGTAAAATCCGTTACCCGCAACCTTTCCCGCCGCGTCCAGATCGATGCCGTCAAAACGGTTCATAATATCCGTGTGATACGGTATCTCAAAATCGGGAACCACCGGCTCGCCGAACTTTTCGATCTCCACATTGCAGGAATCATCCGCACCGATGGGGACACTCGGGTCTATGATATTCGGAATAAGCATCATGTCCTTCAACACCTGCTCGGCGTAGGTTTTCTCCTGCTCCTCAAGCTCCTCCAGGCGTTTGGCAAAAGCGGCAACCTGTGCCTTTACTTCCTCCGCCTCCGCCTTTTTGCCCTCCTTCATCAGACCGCCGATCTGCTTCGAGAGCTGGTTGCGCTTCGCCCGCAGGTCGTCCGCCTCCTGTTTGGCCGCCCGGGACTTCGCATCCAGTTCAATTACCTCATCCACAAGCGGAAGCTTTTTATCCTGAAACTTTTTTTTAATATTTTCCTTTACCGCTTCCGGGTTCTCCCGTAAATATTTAATGTCAATCATCGCTATACCTCTTTAATCTAAAGGATACTTGTCTGTCAGCTCTTTCACGATTGCCTTTGCGGCGGGGATCGCGCCCTCGCCCTCTTTGATCAGCATGGCGATCGCCTCCGCGATTTTGTCCATGTCCTCCGTATTCATGCCCCGGCTTGTGACGGACGGTGTTCCGATACGGATACCGCTGGTCACGAAAGGCTTCTGAGGGTCGTTGGGAATTGTATTCTTGTTGGCGGTGATATTCGCTTCGTCCATGAGCTTCTCCATCGCTTTTCCGGTGAGTCCGAAAGAAGTGAGGTCGATGAGCATCAGATGGTTGTCCGTGCCGTCGGAAACAATCTTGATGCCCCGGGACTGCAAGCCCCTGCACAGCGCCTGCGCATTGTCCACGATACCCTGCTGATACTCCTTAAAGGACGGCTGCAACGCCTCCTGAAAGCAGACAGCCTTCGCCGCAATCACATGCATCAGCGGGCCTCCCTGCGTGCCCGGGAAGATCGCCTTGTTAAATTTATATTTGTCCGCAGTCTCCTGTTTGCCGCACAAAATCATGCCGCCCCTGGGCCCCCGCAGCGTCTTGTGGGTCGTGGTGGTCACAACATCCGCATAGGGGATCGGGCTTGGATGAAGCCCTGCCGCTACCAATCCTGCAATGTGTGCCATATCCACAAAGAGAATCGCGCCGACCTCGTCAGCGATCTCGCGGAATCTCTTAAAATCAATCGTCCGCGCATAAGCAGAAGCGCCGGCAATGATCATCTTCGGGTTGCACTCCTTCGCGATAGCCAGCACATTATCATAGTCGATCACACCCTGATCATTCACGCCGTAGGGCACAATATTGAAATACGTGCCGGAAAAATTCACCGGGCTTCCGTGTGTCAGATGTCCGCCGTGGTCAAGGTTCATGCCCATCACGGTATCCCCCGGCTTTAAGCAGGCGAACTGAACCGCCATATTTGCCTGAGCACCGGAATGGGGCTGCACATTGACGTACTCCGCGCCGAAAAGCTTCTTCGCGCGCTCCCTTGCAAGCTCCTCCACCACGTCCACACAGTCGCAGCCTCCGTAATAGCGGTGTCCGGGATACCCCTCCGCATATTTGTTTGTCATCACGCTGCCTGTAGCGGCCATCACCGCATGGCTCACCCAGTTCTCGGATGCAATCAGCTCGATGTGGCTGTTTTGTCTTTCGCTCTCCGCCTGAATCGCCGCCGCTACCTCGGGGTCAACCGCCCGAATATCTTCCATTGTGTACATATCGATTCTCCTTTCAATGTAACGCCCGTTCGCCTTCGCTCTCGGGCACTTCGTCGGAAGCCATTCCTTTTAAAATGCTTCGCATTTTGGCTTCCTCCTCTTTTGTATTTATGATATGAGTTCA
>CASCGD010000046.1 GCA_949132985.1 uncultured Lachnospiraceae bacterium | reverse complement strand
TACCGACGATAACAAATTATGTATGCTTTAAATGAGATCTGCATCCACGCGCGCTATGATCCCCATGATCGTCACCATTTTCTCCTCTTTGTTTTATAATATACCACGAATGAAAGAGCTGAACAATGCGTAAATTGTAAAATTTTTTGATGCCGGTAACCACGTTGCTATTCGCGGCTCGCAAGCCGCTCATAGTAACGATTCGGGGCGATATTTTGAATTTTGCTGCGCAAAAATCGCCCCTCACTCCTGAATCATGTCCCAGGAACGCGCAGCCAGTGCGCGTTCCTGGGACATGAAAAGTAACAAAACCACCCCGGGTCAGTGTTACTGTGGAGCGGATACTTGACGGGCATCCCGATATATATTATTCTCGTATAAGAAAATACTTTTAACAAAACGAAACATTTCAAACCTGAGAGGACGTTACAATGGATTATGAAAAATTAAAGCAATACCGAAACGAAAACAACCCCTACGCACAGTACAACGGCATCAGGCTCACCGCTCTTAGCAAGGGTAGCGCCACCGCTGAAATGACGATTACGGAGAATATGACCAATCCCTTCCATATCGTCCACGGCGGCTGCCTGTACACCATCGCGGATGTGACCGCGGGAGCTGCCGCTTCCTCCCATGGCTGCAAATCGACAACCGTTGACAGCTCTTTTCACTATCTGCGCGCGGGCAGCGGCACAAAAAAGCTGATTGCCTCCGCCCGGGAAATCAAAGCCGGAAAAACACTGCTCGTCTACGATGTCACGGTAAGAGATCAGAATGATGCCCTGCTGGCAGAAGGAATCTTCACCCTCATGTCCCTGGGAGAGCTGCCAAAGCTCTGATGGCAAAAACAGGCGGTGTGCTGCAATCGGGTCACACGGCGCTTCAAGCCATGCGCCGTGACCAGATTTATTTGCAGTACACTGCCTGTATCGGTTCTGTCTGTGTCACATTTTCAGAAACTTCTTATTTTCTTATTGTATCAGTCCGTCACATTTTCCGGAAAGTCACTTGTTTGTTACTGCTGCGTTCTCTTAAAACGCTCCAGCATCGCTCTGGGCGTTGCGGTTGCACGCTCGTAACGAGGGCACTCCACGCCATTAAAGCCTGCCAGATATTTTGCGATCTTTTTTAACTCCTCCAGATCGTAACGGCTCATCATCGTGATCTCCTCCATGAGCGGAGAACCGCCGCCGTGTACGCCGGCTACGCACTGTGCGCCCTCAAACGCATCGCAGAGCTTATCCTCCATCATTCTCATGACGCGGTGCGTCTCCTCCGCCGTGTAATCCGGATTACGCATGATGTACTTGTTGCACAGCTCCGCCGTCTCGGGTGCAAAGAAGCTTTCCTCGGTGGGGAGGGATGCGCAGATTCCGCCGGTTAAGTCCGCGAGAATCTCGTACTCGTGATAAATGTTATGGCCGGCCAGACGTCTTCCGGCATTTGTTAAGATCTCATCCGGTACCCAAGAGCCGTTGGGAAATTCCACCGCACGGTACGCGGAGGCCTGTCCTGCCGCGAATACCAGTTCCGCGGTTCCGATGATATCGCAGATCTTTGTGCGCACATGCTCTGCCTTTGCGATGTCGTTCACATCTGCAACCAGCGCTGCCTGGGAAGCGATAATCTCAGAAACAGCGGTCTTGCATCCGGTGTAGGAATGGCGGTGGAAATGCGCAAACATCAATGCCAGGTAACCAGCATACTGCACCACATCGGGATTATCATAGCCGTTTAAGAACAGACGATCCTCCGGTACGAATACGTCGTCAAAGATCGTTAAGGACTCGTTGTCGCCGTTCTGGTTAAACGGAGCCTGCAAATGTTTTCTCTTGTGGTGTTTGCCCGGAAGCGCCATGAGCTTTAAGCCGTCCCAGTCTGCGGGAAGCGCGAACGCAACCGCGTAGCCCTCGTCTCCTCTGCCCATGAACTTGGTGGGAGTCGCAATGATCTCATCCACGTAAGGCGCATTGGAGTTACAGATCTTCGCACCGCGGACAATGACACCCTTGCAGGGCTTTTTGTCTACGCCGATGCCGTCCACATCCGTCTTTATAATATGTAAGAACATATCCGGGTCAGGCTGCTGATGCGCGCGTTTGTACTTGGAATTACGGCTTCCCTTTACATCCGTCTGTGCACAGTTGCACACCAGATCGTTCTCCTGGCAGTACTGTAAATATTTGTTAAACCGCTCATGGTACTTTGTCCCGGTCGCCTGGTCACAGTCATAGGAAACAACTGAAATCGCATTTAACGCATCCGTGCCCATGCAGCGCTGCATACAGCCGCCTACGTGGTGGCAGATCAGACGTGTCATGAGCTGCTTCTTTAACAGGTCTTCCTGTGAGTGATGGATATGGGTGCAGCGGTTGATCTTCTCACCGGTCAGATGGGAGGTGGTCACACACACATCCTCGTATGCCGGGTCGTTTGCAATGTCATAGCACTGCTTCATTACCCAGAAACCGCCCTCATTTCCGGCCTCCATACGGCCCACGCATTTGCCGTCCAGATAGATGTTTGGTTTCATTTTTTTCATGCGCTCGATATAAGCCTCATAAGTTCCAACAGCCATAAGTTTATTCTCCTTCATTCTCCTTTGGTTTGCATTTACGCAGCCGCTCCGTCTCCTTCACAGCTGCCAAAGGACTTCCATCCTGTCAATGATTTCAAGGCTTTTACGCCTCGTCCTCTTCCTCAAACTTGTTCATCATCTTGTACATCTCAACGATGCGGCGGTTCCGCTTCTTCACGTAAGCGTCCACGTCAGCAGGGTATTTCTTCAGCATTCCCTCGCCTGAGCGCACACCGGTCTTTCCTTCTGCAATCAGCTTGTCGCCCAGAGGAATGGAGTTGGTCCGGCTGCAGAGTGTAGGCATAACGTCAGCCGCAACCGCAATGGGAATCTGTAAGCCGACAAAATCCCACAGCTCCAGGGGGCCCTCAAAGCTCCAGCGAAGCCCGTCGGTGTATTTCAGCGCATTCTCCGCATCCTGAGGGGATACCCAGCCCTGCTCCACCATGTAATAAAGCTCGCGGCAGATAACGGTTGCCATTCTGTTTACGATAAATCCCGGCATAAATTTATTCAGCACCGCTGGCTTCTTTCCGCATGCCTCCAGCAGTGCGCGTACTGCCTCTGCCGTCTCATCGGAAGTCACCGGTCCCTTAACCACCTCGATAATTTTCATCAGGTGAGGCGGGTTGAACCAGTGGGTGATTACCAACCGCTCCGGATTTTTCATGATATCCTCTGTTACAGCGAATACGTCCATGCCGGAGGTATTGCTTGCAAAAATACAATCGGGTTTACAGTTGTCAGAAAGAATCTTGTACAGGTCGTGCTTTGCCTCTTTGTTTTCAAAGATCACTTCGACAACCAGATCAAACCGGGCTGCCACCTCCGGAATCTGGCTGTTTAAAATAGTGGACAGATTTGCAGCCACCGCCTCGCCGTAGGAATCGTTTGCAAGTCCCTCCTCCTTCATTCCCTCAATATTCGCATCAATGCGTTTTTTGGCCGTCTCAAGAAATTCCTCCTTCAGGTCAGCCATCACTGTTTTATATCCGTTTGCAGCAAAAACCTGTGCAATTCCGCCGCCCATCACGCCGGCGCCAACAACCAAAATATTTTTAATTTCTTTAGCCATGGTACCCTCCTGTTATTTCATATTTTTTGCAGAGGCTCCGGCAATACCGGTTGTATTGCCGGAACGCTTACATGTCCGATCACTATTTCTGTGTCCTCTTAAAACGATCTAACATCGCTCTGGGCGTTGCGGTTGCACGCTCGTAACGAGGGCACTCCACGCCGTCAAAGCCCGCCAGATATTTTGCGATCTTCTTTAACTCCTCCAGATCGTAACGGCTCATCATCGTGATCTCCTCCATGAGCGGAGAACCGCCGCCGTGTACGCCGGCTACGCACTGTGCGCCCTCAAACGCATCGCAGAGCTTATCCTCCATCATTCTCATGACGCGGTGCGTCTCCTCCGCCGTGTAATCCGGGTTACGCATGATGTACTTGTTGCACAGCTCCGCCGTCTCGGGTGCAAAGAAGCTCTCCTCGGTGGGAAGAGATGCACAAATTCCGCCGGTCAGATCCGCAAGTATCTCGTACTCGTGATAAATATTGTGGCCGGCCAGACGTCTGCCGGCATTCGTTAAGATCTCATCCGGTACCCAGGAGCCGTTGGGGAATTCGATCGCACGGTACGCGGATGCCTGTCCTGCCGCAAATACCAGCTCTGCGGTTCCGATGATATCGCAGATCTTTGTGCGCACATGCTCTGCCTTTGCGATATCGTTGACATCCGCCACCAGAGCCGCCTGGGAAGCGATGATCTCGGAAACAGCGGTCTTGCATCCGGTATAGGAATGGCGATGGAAATGCGCAAACATCAATGCCAGATAGCCCGCATACTGTACCACATCGGGATTATCAAAGCCGTTTAAGAACAGACGATCCTCCGGTACAAATACGTCGTCAAAGATCGTTAAGGACTCGTTGTCGCCGTTCTGGTTAAACGGGGCCTGCAAATGTTTTCTCTTGTGGTGACGTCCGGGAAGCGCCATAATCTTGATGCCTTCCCAGTCTGCAGGAAGCGCAAACGCAACCGCGTAGCCCTCGTCTCCTCTTCCCATAAACTTCGTAGGATTTGCAATAATCTCATCTACGTAAGGCGCGCAGGAGTTGCAGATCTTTGCACCCCGGACAATAACGCCCTTACAGGGCTTTTTGTCTACGCCGATGCCGTCCACATCTGTTTTTATAATATGTAAGAACATATCCGGATCCGGCTGCTGATGCGCGCGTTTATATTTTGCATTACGGCTTCCCTTCACATCCGTCTGCGCACAGTTGCAGATCAGATCATGCTCCTGGCAGTACTCCAGGTATTTGTTAAACCGCTCATAATACTTTGTTCCTGTCGCCTGGTCACAGTCATAGGAAACGACTGCGATGGCGTTTAACGCATCCGTACCCATACACCGCTGCATACAGCCGCCTACGTGGTGGCAGATCAGACGTGTCATGAGCTGCTTCTTTAACAGGTCATCCTGTGAATGATGAATGTGGGTGCAGCGATTAATTTTTTTGCCGGTCAGATGGGAAGTGGTCACACACACATCCTCGTAAGCCGGATCGTTCGCAATGTCATAGCACTGCTTCATTACCCAGAAGCCACTCTCATTCCAGGGTCCCATACGGTCCACACATTTTCCGTCCAGATAAATGTTCGGTCTCATTTTTTTCATGCGCTCAATATACGCCTCATAAGTTCCAACAGCCATAATCGTTCATCCTCCTTTTTATTTAAGATATACCGTCGTTTGTTTTAATAGTGTCCTGATGAGAACAGACGGTTTGCCATCTCATATACCTCCGGGCTCACATCATCGGTCACCGAAACCTTCTCGATAAAAGGGAACACGGCATGTACTTTTTTCAAAATCACACCGTCCACCGTATTGCTCATGGCAAGGCACCCACGGCATTCTCCCAACAGGCGGATGATTAATTCATTCCCTTCCACATCCACAACCTCAGCACCGCCGCCATGTTCACTCAGGTATTCATTGATATCCGCATCAAAAAATGCTGCGAGCTTTTCTAATATTTGATCCTTGTCCATTTTCTTTCCCTCTCCAACTGCAAATTTCCATATGCTTAATACAGCTTTTCCAACAGCTTGTGGTCGTTCAGCTGTGCCGGAGGCACAAGCGCCCCTCGGTCAATCTTATTGTTCGTATTCCTCGGCAGCTTATCCATCCGAAACAGACAGGTGGGAACCATGTAATGCGGCAGTACTTTTTTCAGCTCCCGCTTGATCTCCTTTACGTCCACATCCTCATCCGAAACAAAATAACCACAGAGAATGTTGCATCCTCCGGTATCCTCAAAAGCCCTCACCGCAGCTTCGCGGATGGCAGGGCACTTTAAGAGAGCCTCCTCCACCGCCGCGGCCCCGACCTTAAATCCGCGAATCTTGTATACGTTGTCTTTTCTGCAAATATATTTCAAATTTCCGTCCGGCAGCTCCCGGACAATATCGTGAGTCTTATACAGCCTCCGATACTCCTCCTCGTCCGAAAAAGGATTTTCCACAAACTGCCGGGCCGTCTGCTCCGGCTTTTTAAAATACCCTCTTGTCACCTGAGGACCCGCCAGCCACAATTCCCCTTCCGTTCCGGGTTCCACCTGATTTCCTTCGTCGTCCACGATATAGCAGCGAAGCGTAGGGTTGACCGTTCCGATGGGATAACTCTTCTCATAGGTGGTAATGTCGTATGCGGAAATCAGGGAACACAGCTCGGAAGCCGCATATACGTTGATAATCCGAAAATTCTTTTTTTCCAGATACCTTACCGCTTCACTTCCTACCAGCAGCGCGCGCAGAGGAAGCTCACCCTCATATTTCATCAGCTTCATTGCCATATGGGGCGGCAAAAACTGTACGGTAATGGATTTTTCCCGGCAGTACTCGATAATCAGATCGATGTTCCGCCTGCGGTACTCCGGGATAATTTCCAGCGCGGCGCCCACGCACAGGGAACTGCATATATCACAGACAGAGGCCACGAAGCTGAAGCTTGCAAAAACGCTGGTTTTATCGGAATCGCAGAATCCTAACCGGTCAAAATTGCTGACGGCAGCCGTTATATTTCTATGCTCAATCATCACTCCCTTGGGCTTTGCCGTGGAACCTGAGGTATAGATCAGAATTGCAAGCCCGTCTCTCCTCGAATCGTCCACGTATTCTTCCTGCCGCTCCATGCCCAGTGCCGCCAAATACGCCTGTGTCAATACGATCCCGCATTCACACTCCTGCTTCAAATGCTCATTTCTGGATGCAGGGCACATCTCATCCAGATAAATATATGCCCCGCCTGCCTTCCAGACCGCCATCATGCCGATGATCGTATACCGATGCCTCCCGGAACCGAGCGCAACAATCTTTTCCTGGCCCACGCCCTGTTCTTTCAGATGTTTTGCCAGAAAATTACTGTATTCGTCCAATTCCCTGTAGGTAATGGCACCTTCTTCATCCTCCACAGCAATATGATCGGGATACCGCAAGGCTGTTTTGTGGAAAACTCCACAAACCGTACGCTCCAGAAATTCCTCCCTCTGCTGCTTCAGTTCCTCGGAACGTAACATGCCGCATTCCTCCGTTTCACTGAATCACCTGTAACCAGATCAGTCAATCACGCCTTTTCCTTTCAGCGCTTCTACTTCCTCCGGTGTGTAGTCCAACAGCTTTGTCATGATATCGTAAGTATCCTGGCCAAGTCTGGGAGCTCCTCTCCAAACCTCGCCGGGTGTCTCAGACAGCTTCGGTGCAAAGCCAAAAGCCGTAATCTCTTTCTCCAGTGTCTGATCTTCGTAGGTTACCCAGTCATTTCTGGACTTCCAGTGTTCATCCTCCATAACGTCCTTACAATCCTTGACGATCGCAGCACCGAGATTGTTGTCGATCAGAATTTCGATCGCCTCCTGGGCCGTATGGCTTAAGAAATACTCCTCGAACTTCTTATCCAGCTCTTTTCCGAGATCGCTCTCCAAAGCTTCCTGGCTTCCGCCCGCCGCCTCGTAGCTGTACTTCTCCAGATCCAGGCCAAAGCCCTTTATTACCTTCTCATAAGCGCCTTTTCCATAAGCGCCAAGGTTGATATACTTGCCGTCTTTTGTGGCAAAAATACCTGCCGGCTGATACGTCTTCTGCTTGATGCCCTGGCGCTGCTTCTGGATACCTGCCTCGCCCCAGATGGTGTAATTGTCATCCATAACTCTCATGTAGCTCTCGCAGAGGGTGGAGTCAATGATCTGGCCCTTTCCGGTAGCCTCCACATGGCGCAGCGCCATCAAAATGCCATTCACTGCGAACAGGCCGGATAAATAATCGCCGATGTACTGCTGTGCATAGTAGGGCGGCTTGTCCGGGAATCCCTGCAACAGGCCCCAGCCGGATTCCGCCTGTGCTAACGGATCGTAGCACGCACGGTTCAGATGTCTGGAGAGGCCGCCAAACCTCGGCGTTCCAAAGCCGCTGACATGGCAGATCACAAGCCTCGGATTTACCTCCAAAAGCATCTCATCGTTGATTCCAAGCTTCTCAATCCAGACCATATTTTCAATCCAGACATCCGCATTTTTAATCAGGGACAGGAAAATTTCTTTGGACTCCGGCACCTTTTTCAGATTTGTCTCTAACGTAAAGCTTAATTTGTTGCGGGCATTCTGCATCCAGGAGCCGCTGATATGCTTCTCGCCGTTTGTAACCTGCGGCTTCTGATGTCTTGCAGTGTCTCCGCCTACCTTCGGCCGCTCCAGTGCAATCACTTCCGCGCCGAAGTCACTCATCATCGTAGCGGCAAAAGGCGCTGCCACTACGGAACCATTTAACAGTACACGAATACCGCTTAACGGGCCAAACTCCTTCGTAAAGAGGGGCGCCGGTTTTTTCTCAAGCGTTTTCCATCTTTCCATTCCGATAAACCTCCTTTTCATGTAACGCCCGTTCGCTTCACTGCTGCGCACATTTCTTTCGCACGTGAAGCTGCGGGGCTGTCTTCTTTATCATATAACGCCCGTTCGCTTCACTCCCGGGCACTTCGTCGAAAGGCATCCCTAAAAAATGCTTCGCATATTGCCTTCCTCCTCTCACAATCCTGTCTCAGCACTCTGCCGGCTCGTTCATAATCATTCTTCCAACGGTTCCGCCTGTCACCTCAATAACGGCTCCGTTTACATAGGAAGAAAGGTCCGTTGCAAGGAACTCTACCACATTCGCACAGTCCTCAACCGTTCCAAAACGCTTCATGGCAACGTTGCGCAGGAAAGTGCCCTCTCCGGCTTTCTTGTAGTTCTCGACCAACCGTCCGGTTGCGATAAAGCCCGGCGCAATACAGTTTGCAGTCACATTGTAGCGCCCTACCTCCTGCGCCAGCAGCTTGGTATACTGCGCGATGGCTGCTTTTGCAGATGCATAATGCGCATAGCTTCCGTCGCTGTTGGCTACCAGACCGCCCACGGAGATGACGTTCACGATCTTTCCGTAGCCTCTCTCCTTCATACCCGGCGCAACCGCGTTGCACGTATAGACCGTGCCATAATAATTCCGCTCGGTCACTGCGTAGAACTGCTCCCAGTTCAGGCTGCTGGCCTTGTTTCCGTCCGGAGCGCCCATGCCGCCGCCTGCGTTGCAGACAACGATATCAATCGGCCCAAGCTCCTTTTCAATCTGAGCGACTGCCGCAAATACCTGCTCACGGTTTGTGATATCCGCCTCTGCGCCTGCCGATTTTACGCCCAGCGTGCGGCACTCGTCCATGGTCGTATCAGCAGTCATAAGGGTAGCCTCCCCCTCAAATGCCTGATACGATTTTAAATCAATGTCGATCACTCCCACATCTGCGCCAAGCTCCGCCAGTCTGAGGGCGTAGGCACGTCCCAAGCCTCTTGCTGCTCCTGTAACTAATGCTACTTTTCCATCCAGTCTTTTTCCCATTATACTTCTCCTTTTATTATTTTTGAAATATGTTATAAAATACGTTTTTTAACTCCATGCCTCCATTAATTCCGGAAGCACCTGATATAAATCTCCTACAATGCCATAATCCGCAACCTCAAAAATCGGTGCGATAGGACTCTTGTTGATGGCGATAATAATATCGGAGGTCTGCATTCCGGCAAGATGCTGAATCGCTCCCGAAATACCACAGGCAATGTAAATCTTTGGCTTTACGGTCGTTCCGGTCTGTCCTACCTGATGGGAATGGTCGATCCATCCTGCATCCACGGCCGCACGGCTTGCGCCTACCACACCGCCGACCCGGTCTGCGAATTTCTTGATCAGCTCAAATCCGGAAGCATCTCCAAGGCCCGCTCCGCCGGAGACGATAATCTCCGCGTCAGTCAAAGAAACCATATCCTTCGCGGTCTTAACGATCTCGAGAATCTTTGTCCGAATATCGGACTCCTGCAGCTTCAAGGTGACGGGAACGACCTGTCCCATTCTTCCCGGCTGCGGCTTGGCCTTTGTCATAACGCCCGGCCTTACGGTGGACATCTGTGGCCTGTGGTTCGGGCACTTGATCGTTGCCATCAGGTTTCCTCCGAAGGCAGGTCTTGTCTGCAAAATACCCTTTGTCTCCTCATCGATATCCAGCTTCGTACAGTCTGCGGTCAGTCCGGTATTCACACGCGCCGCAATCCTCGGAGCCAGGTCGCGTCCGATGTGGGTTGCGCCGTACAGAACGATCTCCGGCTTGAACTCATCAATGGCCTCGGAAATCACCTTTGTATAACCGTCCGCCGTGTAGTTTGCCAGCAGATCACTGTTTGCCGTATAGACAACATCCGCACCGGCCTCAAAGAGCTGCTTTGTCATGTCGCCCAAATCCTTGCCGAGAAGGATTGCACATAAATTTACGCCGCCGATGTCGGTAGCAAGCTCCCGGCCCTTGCCCAGCAGCTCAAACACAACCGGTGTGATCACGCCGCCCCTCTGCTCCGCAAATACCCATACATCCCTGTATGCGGATAAATCCTTTCCCGCCTTTTCCTCATCCTTTGTGATTGCGCCAAAATTACATTTTTCCACACAGGCTCCGCAAGCCGTACATTTATCATTGATTACTGCTTTTTTATCCACCATTTCAATGGCGGAGAAAGGGCATGCCTTCACGCAGAGTGAACATCCCTTACATTTTTCAGCACTAATTTTTACAGCCATAATTTCCTCCTATATTTGTCTGGTTTTACAGAAAATGTTTTTTCTTTAATTCTTCTGTCACTTTTGCCGCCGCTTCCTTCGGCGTTCCTTCCACCATCATACCTCTGCCCTTTGGTTTCGGCGTAAAGGAACGGTATACCTTTGTGGGGGATGCGTTAATACCGATCTCATCCGGGCTTACCGGGATATCCGTCTCGTTCCACACGGTAATCTCTCTCTCACACGCATCATAAATACCCTTCACAGACATATATCTGGGCGTGTTCAGCTCCTTCACTGCAGTCAGAAGACAGGGAGTCGGAATCTCGATCATCTCATATCCGTCCTCTAACTGTCTCTTTACGGTCAGCTTCCCGTCCTCGCATTTCAAAACCTCTTCCACATAGGTTACCTGAGGGATTCCGAGCCGCTCCGCGATCTGCGGTCCCACCTGTGCGGTATCTCCGTCAATCGCCTGTCGTCCCGCGAAAATGATGTCATAATCTGCAATCTTTCTGATCGCTCCCGCAATCGTATTGGAGGTCGCCCATGTATCCGCACCGCCGAAAGCACGGCTGCTCAAAAGGATCGCGTCGTCAGCTCCCTTTGCCATACACTCGATGAGTACGTCCGCCGCCTGGGGCGGTCCCATGGAAATGACAGTGACATTTGTCCCCTCATTTTTGTCCTTAATCTGAAGGGCTGCTTCTAATGCATTATCATCATCGGGATTTAAAATACTTTCCACACCATCACGAATCAATGTTCCTGTCTTTGGGTTAATTTTAACCTCATTTGTATTCGGAACCTGTTTTACACAAACTAAGATTTTCATTCTGCACCTCCACTATTATTTAAGCAAATGACCGGAAATTACGAGTTTCTGAATTTCTGAAGTTCCCTCATAGATGGAAACCAGTCTTGCCGCTCTCGTCATTCTTTCAATCGCGTAATCCTGCATATATCCATAACCGCCATGAATCTGAAGGGCTTTGTATGCAACGGAATTGCACAGCTCCCCGGCTTTGTATTTCGCCATGGCTGCCTGCATCGTTACTCTCTGATGCTTGTCCAGCTTATCAGCTGCATCGTATACCAGCAATCTGGTCGCCTGAATCTCGGTCGCCATATCTGCCAGTTTAAACGCCACATCCTGCAGCTTACAGATCGGTTTTCCAAACTGCACTCTCTCCTTGGAGTAGGCAACTGCCAGGTCCAGACATCCCGCCGCAATTCCAAGACCCTGGGAAGCAACGGTTACACGGCCCGCATCCAGAATACCCATCGCGATCTTAAAGCCTTCTCCCTCCTCGCCGAGAAGGTTCTCCTTCGGGACCTTTACATTGTTAAATACGAGATCGGAGGTCACGGAAGCGTGCATACCCATTTTTTCTTCCGGTTTGCCGTGGGAAAAACCCTCCCAGTCCGCTTCTACGATAAATGCGCTGATTCCTCTGGTACCCTTTGCCTCCAGGTTAGATTTTGCAAATACAACCGCATAATCACAGATCGGTCCCATGGTAATAAAGCATTTACGTCCGTTTAAGATGTAGCAGCCCTGGGCCTCATCCCAGAGGCAGGTAGTCTGGGTTGCGCCGGAATCGGAGCCTGCGCCCGGCTCCGTCAGCGCGAATGCACCGATCTTCTCCCCGAGAACCATAGGCTTTAAGTATTTCTGCTTCTGCTCCTCGTTTCCGTAATACAGATAGGGAGCGCCGGATAAGGAATTGCTCATCAGCAGAGAAGATGCGGCAGCATCCTTTTTACAGAACTCCTCCACCACTATGGCAAGGGACTTGTAATCGCCGCCCGTTCCACCGTATTCCTTGGGAATTGTGATTCCTCCGAAGCCGTACTTTGCGGCCTTGTGCCACAATTCCCCGGGATATCCCGCATTTTTTTCCGCCTCATCAGCAATTGGTTCCAGTTCCTTTTCCGCAAACTCTCTTGCCAGCTTTCTCAGCATTTCATGTTTTTTCTCAAACATCATCGTCCTCCTTATAATGTAGCAAATTAGCGCCCGTCCGCTTCGCTCGCGGGCAGTTCGTCGGAAGGCATTTTGCCCTCCTCCTTTTTATCCATAGCAGCCGCAAAAGCATCCTTCACTGCCTCCGCAATTCTGCCAGGTCTTCTGGCATCTCCGATAATTTCCACCTGCGCAGCAAACGCAGAAAGCTCGGACAGCAGCCCGTCATTTTTCTGCCATCCCTCTCCCACCACGATCATATCTGCGGGCAAAGCCAGTTTCTTCCCGCCCACCTGATAAATCACCTGGTGCTTTTCCATCCTTCTGACCTCTGCTTCCGTGATTACCGCGATGCCATTTCTCTCTATTTCCTTTAACATCATAAAGCGGGTACTCTTCCCAAAACCATACCCGATCCTTTTGGTTGGAGCAAGAATGGTAATGGAGGGATTTCCCCAATTCATAGTGTCAGAAGCAAATTCTAAATGCTCCGGGGCAAATTTATCCAGAAATTCCTGTTCCTTCTCACCGGCCTTCGCCGCTTTTGCAAGATACAGGGCTGTCTGCACTGCCTGATATCCGCCGCCTGTCACTACAACCTTGCATTCCGTCCGGACCTTCCCGCGAATGCACTCCTCCGCCGGATATACCGGCGCGTCGTCTGTCCGTTCGCAGTCAGGCATTTTTCGAATGCCTCCCGTGGCAATGACTACCTTGTCGATTTTCTTCTTTTCCAGCAATTCCCGAATCTGCGCCGCACATCCCGTTTTTGCCCAGTAAAACTCCACGCCCCTCCGGACGCATCTGCAAAACAGATAATCCAGATAATCCCGCACGTCCTCCTTGCCGGGAATTTTTGCCACCACGCTTCCCATTCCGCCGTATCCCATACGCTTTTCCCACACGGTCACCTTATTTTGGGGCGCTGCCAACGCAGCATATGCCATACCGCTGACTCCCGCACCGATAACCAGAATGGACTTGTCCTTTTCTCTGATGCACAGCTCTTCCGCTTCTCTGCCTGCAAAAGGGTTTATCGCACAGCCCAGCCGTGCACCGGAAAAAATAGGCTCCAGGCAGCCCTGGTTGCAGGCCAGGCACGGTCGAATCGCATCGCCTTTCCCTTCGCTCCACTTTTTCACCAGATCAGGATCTGCAATCAGACCCCGAAGAACCCCGGCCATATCACAGTATCCGTGTGCTATGGCGTATGCCCCTGACTCCGCCTCCAGACGGTTGCAGCCGATCACCGGAATATTTACCGCATCCTTCATGGCTTTTGCAAGATAAAGATACATGCCGTGGGGCACATTGCCGGTAATTTGAGGGACTCCGGACTCATGCCAGCCTCCGGTTACATCGATGGCATCCACCTTCTCCTCGATCAGCTTTCCGATTTCCACAAACTCCCGGAAGGAGTTTCCATCGGAAATAAAGTCAGAGCCAGAAAGCCTTACGATCACCGGATAAGCTTCTCCCACCGCCTCCCGGACCGCTCCGATTATTTCAAGAAGAAATTTTGCCCTGCCCGCCACGTCCCCGCCGTAGCAGTCATTTCGATGATTTGTTGCCCTTGAAAGAAATTCGGCAATCAGATATCCGGCGCTCCCCATCAGCTCAATTCCGTCAAAACCGGAAGCCTGCGCCCGCGCAGCCGCCTTCTTAAAGCAGGTGATAATGCGGGAGATTTCTTTTACCGACAGCTCTTTCGTCATCTCTCCGGTAAAATTGCAGCGGTACGCAGAAGGTGCTACTGCCGGGATTCCTCCGTGCTCCTCCCGTCTGGCATAAGCGCCTGCGTGCATGAGCTGGACAAAAATTCTGCTGCCCTCCTCATGAACCGCATCTACCAGCTTTTTCATCCGGGGAATATAGCAGTCTCTGCAAATCTGCATCATCCGAACCTGATTAACACGCTCCGGGTCCACCCCTGCCGCGCCGACAATCAAAAGACCGGTCTGTCCCTCTGCCCGCTTACGGTAAAACGCAATCACGTCATCCGTCACAAAACCATCCTCACACCATCCCAGGTTCGCTGCGGTCATAACAAAACGATTTTTTATTTCGCATGTCCCGATTTTGCATGGTGATAAAGCGTTCATAGCCAGCCCTTATCCTTTCCGAAGTTTCTTTCATACTCTATATAGTAGCAACTTTCATGCCATCCTCATCCTGTCGCTGTTTTCCGCATGTTTTGTACATAAAAACGACAACTTTACCCTTTTTTCGTCCTCTATCAGAACATCATTGTTCGAAAAACGAACAAAAAAAATCCTTTTACAGAACCCGAATCATTCTGCAAAAGGATTTTTCTCATCCGCCCGGTCACTCGATATCCATTTCTTCTATATTAATGTGATATTTCTTAATTTTCTCGTAAAAGGAACTCCGGGAAATTCCAAGCTCTTTAATCGCCTTTGACTTGTTTGAAAACTTCCGGAGCGCTTCGTAGATCAGATTCCGTTCCAGGTTTTCCGTCATTTCCTTCAGATCATAATTGCCCGTCTCTTCTTTTTTGTCATTTTTCCCCTGAACGTCCGGCCTCATATAAACCGGCAGCTCATGAGTCGTAATGAGGTTTCCGCTCCGCAAAATGCAGGCGTGCTCGACGACATTTTGCAGCTCCCGCACGTTGCCCGGCCAGTCATAGTTGTACAGGATGCTCATGGCCTCCGGCGTCACATCAAGATCCTCCCCGGCCATTTTCTGCATCAGAAAATGCACCAGAAGCGAGATATCCTCCCTCCGCTCCCGCAGCGGCAAAATATCCAGCTCGATGACGTTCAGCCGGTAGTAGAGATCCTGACGGAACTTCCCCGCCTGAATCAACTCCTCCAGATTCTGGTTCGTCGCCGCCACAATCCGAACATCCAAAGGAATCACCCGGTTGCCGCCGACCCGCTCCAGCTCCCGCTCCTGAATGACCCGCAGGATCTTTACCTGCATGTTGATATCCATATCACCGATCTCATCCAGAAAAATCGTTCCGCCCTGGGCCATCTCAAACTTACCGGCCTTTCCCTCTTTTTTTGCACCGGTAAAGGCGCCTCCTGCGTAGCCGAACAGCTCGCTCTCCAGCAGGTTCTCCGGGATGGCCGCACAGTTTACCTTTACAAAGGGGCCGTCCCGCCTGGCGCTGTTCTCGTGCACGACCTTGGCCATAACCTCTTTCCCGGTTCCGCTCTCGCCGCGGATCATCACCGTTGCGTCAGATTTTGCCACCTTAACCGCCAAGCCGAGAATCTGCTTCATATGGGGATTCACCGTCACAAACGCCTTCGAATACTGCTTGGTTGCCAGATTTCCCAGCTGCTCCTGCAAATATTCGTTCATCTCCTCGGAGCGCTTCAGCCTGGATAACAGCTTCGAATACTTTAATACATTATTAAAAACGGAAACCCCTCCCACAATCTCGCCATTATATTTCAGTGGGAAGGATTCCCCGATGGAATCCATATTTGCCGCTTTCAAAAATTCCTTACCATACAAAACCGGGTTCCCCGTTTTTACCACCTTTGCGGCATTTACATTTTCATCGATCGGCGAAAGCTTTTTGCCAATCAGCCCTTTTTCCTCCAGGTGGAACATCCGCTTATAAACCGAATTGACAAAGACCACATTGCGTTCTTTGTCAATAATCAATACAGCGTCATCCATATTGTCCATAATATCCTGGAATAACTCATTTTCAAATAATTTCAAATAATGATCCGGCATCATATATGCTTCACTCCCTGCATACGTTGCTGTTTTTATCTGTCTGTTTTCCTTCCCGCTCCTTCCGAATCAGGCTGTAGAAATATTGTAGCATGGAATTGTTAAAAATTCAACAAGCAGATCCTTGACCGTATGCATATATAAATATCATATTTCACAGGAATAAGCCGGGAAAATTTGGAAGCATTTTCCCGGCCAATAACCATAATCGTTTTTTAGTTTTGCGCTTATTCCGAAGCAGGCGCTTTTTTTCGGTAGGACGGGCGGCCGTAAATGATGGAGCCGTTTTCACCGCTGCGGTTTCATTTTCAAATCTGCTCCCAAATATTTTCCTTATACGTTTCCGCCGAGAGTCGCGCCCATATCGGCCACAATGGCCTCTCCGGTCAGCATATTGCAGCAGTCGGATGCAAGGAACAGGGTCAGCGCTGCAATTTCCTCAACCGTGCCGAATCTTCTGAGCGGAATCCCCTTTAAAGTCTTCTCCTTAAATTTCGGATTTTCCAGCTGCTCTGCGTTTAAAGCGGTCTTCACATAGCCCGGGCATATCGCATTTACATTGATATTGTAGCGGCCCCACTCCCATGCCATAGATTTGGTGAGGTTAATGGCGCCGGCCTTGGAAGCTCCGTAGGTGGAGAGCTGGTTATTTCCCTTAATTCCGCCTATGGAACACATGTTGATGATCTTTCCGCCTTCGCCCTGCTCGATCATCTGCTTTGCCGCAGCCTGAGCGCCGAAGTATACGCTCTTTAAATTGGAGTCGACGACCTTATTGTAGTCCGCTTCCGTCATATCCGTCAGACGCTTGGTAACCGCAACGCCGGCATTGTTTACCATAATATCCAGGCGACCGTAGATCTCAACCGTCTTGTCCACCAGATTCTGGATCTCGTCCACATTCTGCACATCTGTCTTGATTCCGGTTGCCTCTGCGCCCATTTCCGCAACTTCCTGCGCTACCGCATCACAGTCGTCCTGATGGCGGCTGGTGATAACCACCTTCGCTCCATGGTAAGCCAGTGCCATAACAATTCCATAGCCCAGCCCTTTGGTTCCCCCTGTTACGATCGCAACCTTTCCTGTCAAATCAAATGTCGGCATCTCAAACGGTACTTTTTCCTTGTTCATGAATAAATCCTCCTTAAATAACAATCTTTTTTATAACTGCCCGGTTCCACTCTCCTCGCAGTTAACTTCATCAGCTATATTTATTAGCATATTATATGCCACTATGACGCCCTTTTTAGACAGCCTGTAGCGGCACACCGCTGAACGTCACCTGCCATGTCTCCGGAAAACATGCAAAAAAGCTTTTCGTCCGCCTTCCTTACTGATATATTTCCCTGAAAACGGTTCTTTGTCTGCGCCTTTTTTCGTCGTGTTGTTTTATTTTTGGACACCCGATTTGCGTTTTTGTCCAAAAAACAGACAATTATTTTGCGAAATTTCCGGAAAAACTATATAATATCTACAAATTTCTACAAAAATTTATCTTGGTACAAAAATTGCTTAATTTATAATATCAAACAGACAACTCAATAACAAAAATTTATAAGAAAAGGAGAAAAACGTTATGAGTCTAAAAGCAACTGTATTTTTTTCGGTCTGGGTATCCTTCTGGTGCGCATTGTTTAACTTTATCTATATCCAGATTCCGGCTCTTCAGGGTCATCCCTGGATCATGTTCATCTGTCTTGCAATCTTCTTCGGCATGGGAAGCACGTTAAAGGATGTCCCCCATTTGATGGCAAGCGCGGTCTGCGGACCTATTTGGGGACAGGTTGATCTCTTCCTTATGACATTGGGTGTATTCGGAAGCGTTTTAGGCGGCTTCTTCCCGATTTTCGTTGGAACTGCCATCACCATGATTATCCATATTTTCTTCCTTGCGAAAACACCTTTCCGCGATGTTCCGATTATCTTCGGCGGCGTTGCGCTGACCTTTGCCTGCGGCGTTGGATTTTTAGATCCTGCAAGCATCGCCGGCCTGATCTTAAGCATGCTTTTCGGACTCGTTCTCTGCGGCGTATGTGCATGGGGACAGGAATTTGCATTGGGAAAATTTCCGATGGAAGAGTCCTAGACCGCTGCATCTCCATAAAAGCATCATGAATAAAAATCAGCATGGTATAAAAGCCGGAAATAAAAGCAGTACAAATGTTTCATCATAATTTTTAAATATGAAAGGAGTAACTATGGGCAAAACAATTAACACTGTATTGGGACCTGTCGCAGCAGAGGATCTGGGAAAGACCTTGATGCATGAGCACCTGATTTTCGGATTCTGCGGTTTTCAGGGGGACAGCACGCTTGGCGGCTTCGATGAGCTTACCTGCATCAAAGAAAACCTGAAATGGCTGACTCCGTTAAAAGAAAAATACGGATTCAAGACCATCGTGGACGCAACGAATAACGAGTGCGGAAGAGACCCCTTCTTCCTCGCAAAAATGGCTACCATCCTCGATTTAAATATCATCTGCTCCACCGGCTACTATTATGAGCCTGCCAGCGCTTATATGTACTGGAAATTCCGCAGCGGCTTTGCAGATATAGAGACTGAGATCTATGAGATGATGAAGACCGAGCTGACCGAGGGCATCGGCAATACCGGCATCAAGGCCGGCGTCATCAAGCTCGCTTCCAGCAACGGCGAAATCAACCCGTTTGAGAAAAAATTCTTTCAGGCTGCGGCAAGAGTAAACGCCGAAACCGGCGCTACCATTATCACCCACACAGAGCTTGGAACCATGGGTCCTGAACAGGCAAAGCTTTTGATTGACAACGGAGCGAACCCCTCCGACATCTCCATCGGACATATGTGCGGAAACACAGACATCGACTATCACGAGAGAGTGCTGCAGCAGGGCGTCTTTGACTGCTTCGACCGCTTCGGCTTAGAAGGCGATTTATTCCACACCCCCACCGACGAGGAGCGCTGCGACGTGATCGCCGCCCTCTTAAACAAAGGCTACGAGGATCAGATTCTGATGAGCCATGATTCCGTTACCGTTGAGCTTGGCCGTGTCCGTCCCGTACCCAAGGATGACCTTGACTTCATGAAGCATGCAAATATTTTGAATATTCCCAGCCGCGTTATCCCGATGTTAAAGGAACGAGGCGTAACAGATGCACAGCTTGATAAGATCTTCATCACAAATCCGGCAAAGGTACTCGGATAAAAACAAATTGCAGGCTGAACAGATTTCCCCGCGGCCATGCAGCAAGCACCCTCGCCTTGCCGGGGCCAAATCTGCATGTCTCGGGTGTAAACAGGAACGAACAGCCCTCCATGACGCGAGGGTGCCGCGAAGTGCCTCTTTTTGCAGGGCATATCCTGTAAATAGAAGTATCGCTTCCGGCACCCTCGTTTTTTCTGCGGCCCATCCTGTGCACCCGGGCGCACAAGCCGCTGTACGTGCCCGGTTTTTTCTCCGCAGACATCCTGCTTTCCTCCTACACAAAAATCTTCATACATACACGCGCGCCGCCCGTCTCCTTCGAATTTTCGAAAAGAAGCTGCCCTCCGTGCTGCTCAGCCACGAGCTTTACCATATAAAGGCCGATGCCGAAATGCCCGTCCCGTCCGCGGCTTTTGTCCCCGGTAAAAAACTGCTCCGCGGCGTGCTTTAACGCCTCCCCGGAAAACCCGCTTCCGTTATCTGTGACAGTAAAGCTCAGGCTCTCTCCCTCCTGCCGCACCGCAAAAAGAACCGTTCCGTCCGCCGCCGCATATTCCGCCGCGTTGGAGAATACGTTCGTCAGCGCCCGCAAAAACAGCTCCCGGTCAATAAAAATCTGCTGCGCATGATACGCAAAATCCGTTTTTATTCGAATCTTTTTTTGGGGCTTTTTTGCGCTGCACAGCTCCCGCAGCTGCATCAGCGCCTCCTCCAAAAAGGGTGCAAGCGCGACGTTTTGCATCCGCAGCTGATAGCCATCCCGGGAAATCTCCATCAGAACCTGCACATACCGCTGCATGCTCCGGGCATTTTTTTCAATCAGATCCACACACTCTCTCTGCTCCCCGCCATCTGCGGTTTCCCTCAACAAGTCTGCATTCCCCAGCACCAGCGTCAACGGCGTTTTCAAATCGTGCGCCAGCGCCAGAATCTGCTCCTTTTTTTCCTGCTCCTGCCGCCACTGACTCTCCAGGGAAGCCTTCAAAGCGCCGCGCATATCCTCCATCGCCCTTAACACCGCGTCGATCTCCCGAATATCGCTGGAGGCGACGGTAACGTCCAGCTCCTGTTTCTGTATCTTTTCCGTCACGGTAATCAATGGTTCCAGCTTCTTTTTCATCGTCCGCCCGAAAAGAACCGCAGTCAGGATGACTACCAGTAAAACCCCGGCCAGACCGCAAAGCAGCAGAAGATTCTGGGGATTCAGCAGATACCGCCGCAAAACAGGCGACCGGTACTGCGGCACAATCTTATATTGAAGCACGCAGTATTCCCCCTCACGGGCGATGACTGTATAATAGCTGCCGCCGGATTTTTGTGTCCGCTCCTTCACCGCCCGCCATGCATCCGGAATGCTGCGCCCTTTCAGATTGCCCGCCTGCACCGCTCCCCTGTCGTCAAAAACCACATAGCTGCACAGCTCCGGGATAAGCGCCTCATCCACTTGGGCTGCATCTGCAATCGCTTCCTTTGCCTCCCGCGCCTGCTCCTGCGCATAGTAGGCAGGATATATATACCCGTTTACAATCAAAAAACTAAAAGCCAGGAGTATCAATCCTGCCACAACGAGTATGCCGATGAATAGAAAAACAAAATATTTAAAATAAAACAGGCTGAAAGGAACTGTTCGTCTGTTTTCTTTTTTTAAAACCCCCGTTTTTATCCATCTTTTACGATTTTTTGTTGCCCGTCCCATTTACATCCGATCCTCCTGGCTTTTTTTGTCCATCTCATTTGTACACGATCCTCACGGCTTTCTATTGCACTTCCCATTTATAGCCAATACCCCAGACTGTCTTAATCGGCGAAACATGAACCTGCTCCAGCTTCATCCGTATATTTTTGATATGTGTGGCAATGGTGCTGTCACTGCTCTCACCATCAAAGCCAAATACTTTCTCATAAATTTGTTCTCTGGAAAATACCTGCCCCTGGTTTCTGGCCAGAAGCTCACAGATTCGGTACTCTCCCCTGGTCAGAGGAACCTCATGTTCGCCCACCGCGAGCTGCTTCGCCGAAAGATTCAATACGATCTCCCCGAAGCAAAGCCGCGCCACATGCTCCCTTTTCTCCCGACGCAAATGTGCGTTTACCCGCGCCCGAAGCTCTGCCGCGCCGAAGGGCTTGCAGATATAATCGTCTGCACCTGCCCCGAGTCCGCACACCAGACTGCCCTCATCCGCCCGCGCAGTCAGAAAAAGAATCGGGCAGTCCACGCGCCCGCGCATGCGCTCACAGAGCGCAAAGCCGTCCACCTGCGGCATCATCACATCCAGAAGAATCAAATCAAAATACTCCGGTTTTATTGTGTCGATTTTGGCAGGATCTGCCAGCGTCTCCACCATATGACCGTCCCTGCTCAAAATTTTCTGTACTAAATTTAATATATCTTTTTCGTCGTCAACCGCTAATATTTTTGCCACTTTCGCAACCTCTCACTCATTTCCTCTCACTCCGTTCCAACGCAGTGCCCACGCATAGAAGACCGCGATGCTCCCAAGCGTCGCCAGAGCACACACACAGCACGCAAGCCTCCCATCCGCACCAATCATACCATGAAAATAATATTTCTGCAAAAACAGCGTCACAAGCCGCGACGCCCACGCCGCAGGAACGAAAGGCCAGACACCATCGCCCATTCCGGTCAAAAGCAATGCGGATAGAAGACTCTCCACGATTCCAACTCCCACTGTCACACCTTTATCCATCGTAAACGCCAGAATGAAATGCTCCACGTACAAAAACACATTTCCTCCCAACAGCAGGAGCGCTGCGGCAATAAAACATCCACCGCCCACCGTCTGCCCGCCCGGCAAAAAATAAAATCCCGCCCCGAACACAACCGACGCCAGCAGCACAGCGCCTGTTCCAAGCAAAATGAGCAGCAGCAGCTTGCTGAAAAAAGCCTTCGCCCGCTGCCTGGCCGAGAGCATATTCTGAAACATGCCCGCCAAGGACTCCTGCTCCGCAGCCATAGCAGTAAATACACCGATTAAAAGCGGAAATCCCATGGCAAGCACCTGATAATATGCCTCGATTTTCGACGCATTCTCCCACGGCACATATGTATAATAAGCCAGAAAGACTGCGGCAGCAATAATCGGTATCACAGCGTGTGCGGCTTTCACCGGCAGCCGCCTGAGCTTTTTATAATCAGCCCGCATACAACGAAACAGCATCACTTTCCCATCTCCTTTCGACGAAACCACTCAAGGGTCAATCCGGCCAGCAGAACAAACCAGAGCAGCGAAAGCAAAATCCCCGGCGCAAGAACATCATACCGCAGCAAATGACTGCCCGCCGACACAGCCAACCCGTTCGGCAGAATGCCAAGCACAGGACACATGAGCCGGGCCGGAATGGACGCAGGAAGCACCCACCAGCAGGAACTCCCCGCCAACAGCGAAGCAGTAAATATATGCAGCGCCATACACACAAAAGCAACGGCGAAAAGCCCAAAGCGCGCACTGAGAAAAAGATATAGCGGAATCTCCCACAGATATGTAGCGCTCAGTATGAAAATCGCACAAAATCCCGCCATCACCGGAACACTCCATCCAACCAGAGACCCGAGCAGCCATGTACCGACAAAAACTAAAAAGTTGGCGGACAGCAGACCAAGGGACGCATAAATCATTTTTCCCATCAGACATTTTTTGACCGGAACCGAAGCGGCCTTCAGATGATAATAATTGATTTTTTTATCCTTGTTCATTGCGAGATAGCAAAAAACCGCCAGCATCCCAGGCAGCAGCAGCGTGTACCACCAGTTCCACACCCCCGCAAACACGGCATCTCCGAAACCATAAGTCCAGGGCAGGACAAGGCAAAGCGTAAAAACCGGAGCGATCACAGGCAGACGCTCCCCGAAGGTATGATGCAGCTTTATATATTCCGTTTTTACAAGATTCAACATTTTATTCTCTCCTTTTCGCATTTTGCTTTCCTCTTTGAGGTAACGCCCGCTCGCTTTTCTCACGGGAATGTCGTCGGAAAGCATTTAAATAAAATACTTCGCATTTTGCTTTCCTCTTGTGGTAACGCCCGCTCGCTTTTCTCACGGGCATGTCGTCGGAAAGCATTTAAATAAAATGCTTCGCATTTTGCTTTCCTCCTCGAATAACCTGGAAGAACAGTTGTTCCAGGTCCTCGCCGGGGTTGATTTTACCGCTGTAGCCCAGCACGCCTCCCGTCAGAATCCCGATGTGGTCGGCTACCTGCTCTACCTCGCTCAAAATATGGCTGGAAACAATCACCGTCATGCCCTTACCCGGGAAAGATCGGATCAGTCTCCGCAGCTCCTCAATCCCGAGCGGATCGAGACCGTTGGCCGGCTCATCCAAAATGAGCAGCTTCGGATGATTCAAAAGTGCCAATGCAATGCCGAGACGCTGCCGCATTCCGAGTGAAAACTTCCCCGCCCGTTTCTTTCCCGTATCCGTCAGGTCCACCATCTCCAAAGCCTCCCTGATACGGGACCTCGGCAGTCCCAGCATCGTTGTTCGGACTTCAAGATTTTCCTCCGTAGTCAGGTTGTCGTAAAGCGGCGGCGTCTCGATCAAAGCTCCGATATGCTCCAGATCCTTCCGGCTCCACGAGTGCCCGTCAAACTCCATCATACCGGAGGATGACCGCAGCATGCCCGCGATCATTTTCAGGATCGTGGATTTCCCCGCCCCGTTTGGCCCAAGCAGACCGTAAACCGAGTTTTTCTCAACGCACAGCGACACGCCGCTCACCACCTTCTGCCCGCCGAAGCTTTTACAGAGGTTTGTTGTTTTTAAAATTGGTTCCATTTTTTGAAATCCCCCGCGGCTGTTTTCCCTTCACAGCCGCATCCTTTCTGTCATTTTTTACAGAGGCAGTGCACACCACGCACCTCATCTGTTTCCCGGAGAATACGCAATTCTCGCATCTCATCCGGCTCTAGAGAAAGGATAACAGGGATTTTTAAAGATTCTATAAAGATTTTCAGATCAAAGCTGTTTTCTGCTGACAAAGATATCCCTAAACTCCTTAAACATCGGATATCCTCCGTGATTGCCCTGTGTTCTTCGCAAATCAGTCAGCCACGCCCGCATAATTTTCGACATTTGCTCTCACACCGGACTTACCGCCTGCCTGAGTATTTTGTGACAAAAGAAAAAGTCCCTGAAACTCAAGGACTTAAAATTTGCGCTGCCGATGGTGGGACTTGAACCCACACGTGGTTACCCACAACAGATTTTGAGTCTGCATCGTCTGCCATTCCGACACATCGGCTTACTATCA
>CASCGD010000045.1 GCA_949132985.1 uncultured Lachnospiraceae bacterium | reverse complement strand
GTACTCGCTTATAATTTCCATACAATCTATCTAATCTATTTGCAAACGATTTTTCAAGGATGATTTGGTTTATCTATTCTCATGAATGATTTCCGAAAGTAGCAGACAACATTTCGAAACTAACAACGGAGGGAGGCGTAAAACATACAGGCAAAGCTATCAATTTTAGACGGGGAGATCGGGCCGGGACTTGCTGCGTATTTATTTACGCACCGGTTCGGATTAAAGCCGGTGCTTTGCTGCAGTTGGGAAAAGCTGCATAGCACAAAGGCGGCATTGGCGTTGGTCGGAGAAAGTTTTTGGGAGGATAAAGAGGCAGCGCGGGCGAAGGAGGAAGGAATACTCCTTGTTCGGTTAGGTGAAGCGCATATCTGCCCCTACCAGCCGGCAGACAATCTGCTAAAAGAGGTGTATACGTACGCTGCCAGGCATCAGCTTTACCTTCCGGGTGCGTTTCAAACGCTTTATGAGAGAGAGGTAGTTGGGGTTTGTTCCCCGCATGGCCACGATCTTCAGACTGGGTTTGCACTTGTGTACAGCTTGATCCGTGCAGAAAAAAAGCGAACGCTGTATCTTGATTTTTCCTATTACAGCGGATTTTTCGGGCAGGATTCCAGGGATGTAGGAGATTTGGTTTATGAGATGCATAAGGAAAGTGTGCCGATGCATACAGTTTTAACGACATTGGCGCAGACCCTTGGGCGGTTAGATTACATTCTGCCGGTTCGTGCGCAGATGGATTTGGATGATTTGACAGGAGAAGACTTTACAGAGCTTTTGCGTCGGGTGCTGCAGGAAAGTGAATATGAGCTGGTGGTATTGAATTTACCCGTCCGGCCATCGTTCCTTCGGGCAGTATATAACTGCTGCAATTGCATGTACAGTCTCCAGCGGGAGGGAACTTTGTACGACAAGGCACAAACCCGCCTGTTGGAGGATCTCGGATTGGAGAGCGGACAAAAGGAGCTGTCCAATCTGAAGATTGTTCCGATGCCGGCGATTAGCAGAAGCTTTTCAATGGATGTGTCGATGTATGAAACCATGTTGTTTAGCGAGATGGCAGCATTTGTCAGAGGAATTTTGGGAGAGGAGGATACATGACAGACTATGTGGAGGAGATAAAGAACCGTGTCCTTGCACAAATGGATGTATCGCGAAATATGTCAGATGAAGAGATACAGACACTAATTGACGAGTCAATAGCAGAAAAAGACATAATTCGCCCGCCGTTGAAAAAGCGGGAAGCTGCGAGAGAGCAGGTGTTTTATGCGCTGCGCGGGCTGGATATCCTGCAGGAGTTGATCAATGATCCGGAGATTACCGAGATTATGGTCAACGGATATGAACATATATTTTATGAGAAGGGAGGGTGTCTGTTTCAATGGGACAGGCAGTTTGTAAGCAGGGACAGGCTTGAAGATACCATTCAGTCGATTGTTGCCGCGGGAAACCGCATGGTCAACGAAGCGGTTCCCATTGTGGATACCAGACTGCGCGACGGTTCCCGGGTAAATATTGTGCTTTCACCGATCGCAGTTGACGGTTCGGTAGTTACTATTCGGAAGTTTCCCGCGCATCCCATGCAGATGAAGGATCTGTTGGCACGTGGATCCCTTTCGGAGGAGATTGCTGAGTTTTTAAAGCGTCTGGTGCAGGCGGGCTACAATATGTTTGTGTCGGGAGGAACCGGCTCAGGAAAGACGACGTTTTTAAATGCGCTTTCCGGTTATATACCTGTAAGCGAGCGCGTGATCACGATTGAGGATTCTGCGGAGCTGCAGCTTAATGGGATTCCGAACCTGGTGCGTCTGGAAATGCGGGCAGCAAACCTGGAAAATGTCGCGGAAATTTCAATCCGGCAGTTGATTCGGACGGCTCTTCGAATGCGGCCGGACCGGATTCTTGTGGGAGAGTGCAGGGGTGCGGAAGCGCTTGACATGCTCCAGGCGATGAACACCGGCCACGACGGATCCTTAAGCACCGGCCATGCAAATTCCTGTCAGGATATGTTAAGCCGGTTAGAGACAATGGTACTCATGGGGATGGAACTCCCGGTGAATGCGATTCGGGGTCAGATAGCATCGGGCATCGATATTCTTATCCACCTGGGCAGGCTGCGCGACCGCACGAGGAAGGTATTGGATATTATGGAGATAGAGGGTATTTTTCAGGGAGAAATTTGCCTGAAACCGTTGTATTGTTTTGAGGAGACCGGTGAGCAAAACGGGAAAATTGCCGGGGAGTGGAAGCGGCTCGGAAAGCTTGCACATATGGAAAAGCTGCTTGCCGCGGGACTGGAGACAGGCTATGCGTGATTACCATGAATATCACTATTCTTTGCGTGAGCGTGTACGCTATTTCGCAGAGGCTGTAGTTGTCATTTTACTGGTCAGCTATCTGTTTTATCATTCGGTGTTTGCGGTCATACTGCTTGTTCCGTTTTATCCGGTTTATCTGAAGATCAAAGCAAAGCAGCTGTTACAGGCGCAAAAGCAAGAGCTGTGCGGGCAGTTCAAGGAGACGATTTCGTCGGTGGCGGCGGCATTAAATGCCGGTTATTCTGTGGAGAATGCCTGGCGGGAGGCTAAGAGCGAGATGGAGCAGATGTATGGGAAGCAGGCATTAATCGTGCAGGAGCTGCGGTATTTGCTGGCGCATGTCGCATTAAATGTTCCGCTGGAGGATTTGCTGAATGACTTTGCAGTGCGCAGCGATATGGAGGATGTGGTCAGCTTTTGCCAGGTATTTTTCTTTGCAAAGCGAACCGGAGGGGATTTTATCGGGATAATCCGCACGACGGCGGAGCGTATCGGGCAAAAGATTGAGCTGCAGCGCCAGCTGGCGGCTGATCTGGCGGCAAGACGTCTGGAGAGCCGGATAATGAATATCGTACCGCTTGTGATTTTGCTCTATTTAAATCTGACATCACCGGGTTATTTTGATGTGCTTTATGGAAATTTATCAGGTATCTGTACGATGAGTGTGTGTCTGGCTGTCTATCTTTTTGCCTATGCGCTTTCTGAGCAGATGATGCAGTCAATTGCGATGGTATAGCGGCTGTATGGAGCGGCAGACGTGCATGCTGCAAAAATCGATAAAGTGAAAAAAAACAGGGATCTGAAATTTAGAGGGGGAATTATGTATTTATGCATGGGGACAGCGCTTGCCGGTCTGGCGGCATATTTTATCTGTATCAAAAAAGGAAAAAGACAGGAGATTGGTATCTACTTTCTGATTCTGACAGTCAGTGGCGTGGTTGGTGTGCTGGTGTGTCTTGGAGACGAGGGCGTGGAGACTACGGCGGAGGGGGCGATTGTGCGTCCGCAGCCCGGAGAGGGAGATTTGGAGATGGATTATCTGCTGGAGGTGGAGAATTTGCTGATGCAGGAGCCGTACCGGGTAGTCGTGGAAAACAGGCACTTGACAAAGAGGGAGCTGCAGGAGTTGTTTACGCAGGCGGCGGAAGAATTGGAGCGAGTCTTTTTAGGGGAAAATAAATCGCTGGATCATATTTCCAGAAACGTTGTATTGGCGGACTCTGCGCTGGAGGGGCGCGTGTCCGTGAGCTGGAGCTTTGATGGGTATGAGGCAGTGAATCTGTCGGGAGAGCTTCAGGAGGAGGCGCTCACGGAGGCCGGTTCCCTCGTGGAAGTGACGGCGACGCTTGAATATGAACAGGCAGAGGCCCAGCACAGCTTTTCCATGATGGTGTATCCACCGCAAAAAAGCGTGCGGGAACAGTTTTTTGCAGCACTGGCTGAGACACTTGCGGCGTGCAATGCCGGGACAAAAGAGGTGTTTTCTCTTCCGACAAGGGTTGCGGGGCGAGATGTGCATTGGCAGGAAAAACGTGAGACGAAGCAGTATACGGTACTTTTGCTTGGGCTTGTGGCCGTTGGGGCGGTGGCAGCCGGAAAAAAGCGGGATATAAAAAAGGAGAGGCAAAAGCGGGAGGATCTTTTGATCGCGGAATATCCCCGGATGCTCAGTCAGATGGCACTGCTGGTGGGGGCGGGCATGACAGTAAGCTATGCGTGGGAGCGATTGGTGCTCGGCTACGAGAGCAGAAAGAGCGCACAGAAAAAAGGAGCTTCCGGGTCACCGCTCTATGAGGAAATGCGTATTACCTACCACCAGATAAAGGATGGAATAGGGGAGCGGAGCGCGTATGAGCAGTTTGGCCAGCGGTTGAACTTACAGGCGTATCGAAAATTTGCTGCACTTTTAGTGCAAAATCTCCGCAAGGGAACCGCAGGACTTAGCAGGCTTTTAGAAAAAGAAGCTCAGGAAGCCTTAACGACACAGGAGAGTTATGCAAAAAAGCGTGGTGAAGAGCTTGAGACGAAGCTGCTGCTTCCGATGATGCTGATGCTGGGTCTGGTTATTGTCATCATCATGATTCCGGCGGTTGCAAGCTTTCAGCTGTAGGGATTTATAGTCATTTAGTCAGGTCGAAGCGTTTACCGTACAGACCGTAAGAACATAAAGCAGGAGGAAACTTATGAGGAAATTAGACAGATGGATAATCAGGGCGCGTATTGGCATTCAGAAGGCGGCAGAGCTTTTGCAGAATGAGGACGGGATCGGGACTGTAGAAATGATACTGATTCTCGTTGTCCTGATCGGGCTGGTGCTGATCTTTAAGGAAAATCTCTCGTCGCTGGTAGGTGATATTTTTGACACGATTAATTCAAAAAGTGAGAGTGTATAAAAAGTCTGCTTCTCAGGGAAGCGTTACTGTATTTGCAAGTCTTGCATTGCTTCTCGTGGCGTCATTTTTGCTGGCGCTTCTGGAAGCCGCAAGGGTGGAGGGCTTCAGAAGCTATGCCGCTATGAACCGTGCCAATGCACTGGAATCTGTGCTGTCCGGATACAACCGCGACCTGTTTGAGACGTATGGCATTTTTTTGCTCGATGCGGGTTATGGCGGCGGAACCATGAAACTCTCGGAGATCAACAGCCGTCTGCAGTCAGTCAGTCAGAAAAATCTTCGGCCGATAGTTACGGATTCATTTTTGCGGCATACGCAGAATTTTTATCAGATGAATGTGCGGGATGCGTCTGTGACGCATTATGTTCTGGCGACAGATGATAACGGCGACCCGTTTTGCCAGATGGCGGCTGAATCGATGAAGCTGCTTTGGCCGGTTGAAGTGGCACAGCAGTTGAAGGCGCGCTTTGAGGCGGGGGAGCGGGCGTTGAAGCAGGGTGAGAGGAGCAGATCGGCGCTCAAGGATGCCGAGGCGAATATCAGGGAGGCAGAACATAATAAGACACAGAAGGGCGAAGAAAAGTCGGAATCCGGGAAAATGCCTGTGCCCGCGGCACCTGTAGAAAATCCGATGGAGGTTATTAAAAAGCTGAAGAAGACGGATTTGCTCACGCTGGTACTGCCGCAGGGCAGCAGCGTTTCAAAAAAGGCCATTTCAGGAGGAGATACACTGGAGCATCGCAGCCTGCAGCAGGGAAATGAACCGTGGAAAAAAGGCGGCAGCTGGTACGAGAGGATCTGTTATCAGCAGTTTTTGAAAACATATTTTTCCTGTTATGTATCGGGAGGAACGGACGATGGAGCGCTGGATTATGAACTAGAGTACATACATGCGGGAAAGCTGTCCGACCGGGAAAATCTAAAAAAAGTTGTTCAGGAACTCCTCTTGCTGCGTGAAGGTGCAAATTTTCTCTACTTGCAGTCGGATGCACCAAAAAAGGAGGAGGCGTATGCTATCGCATCGGCGCTGCTTGCACCTCTTGGGCTTGCGGCAATTGTTCCGGCAGCCGCGCAGGGGATTTTGGCAGCCTGGGCGTTTGGAGAAAGTGTGCTGGATGTGCGTGCGCTTCTGGCAGGAGGAAGAGTGCCCTGGATGAAAAGTGTACAGAGCTGGACCAGCAGTTTGTCGGGTCTGGGGGCAGCCTTGTCCGGAGGGATGCGGGCAAAGGATCAGGCGGAGGGTGAAACTTATGAGGGCTATCTTCAAAAGCTCCTGTACCTAAAATCTGCGCGGGTATTAAACTACCGGACAATGGATCTTCTGGAGCAGCGATTGAGGCTGCAGGATGGCTATGAGCAGGTGCGTATGGATTCTATGGTGATGTTTCTTCGCGCGGATTTTACCTTTGAGGCAGCGCCGTTGTTTTCTTCGATGGTGTCGCTTCAAAAACTGCAAACGGATTGCTTTACATTTTCAGGTACGGCACAGGACGGTTATTTACCGGAGGATTAGATGAGTATGTATCATAAGATGCCTCTGTTTCGCGGCAAAAAGAAAAAAATAAGCAGAAAAGATGGCATTACCCTGTTTTTCTCAGGTCTTTCTTTCACGAATTTATCAAAACGCAAACATGCTCTCTCCTCAATATGGCAAAAGAAAAATGTGGAACATGGGGCATCTTATGATACATATTCAGGAGCATCGATCACGTTGGAAATGGTTGTTATCATGCCGCTTTTTATTTGTTTTATGGTGTTCTTTCTGTTTCTGTTCCGGGTGCTTCAGGTGCAGGAGTGCATGGAGGAGGCACTTATTTTTACTTCGCGCACACTAGCCGTGGAGTGCTATGGGGAATCGGAAGATAATCGAAAAACAAAGACTGAGCTGCTTGCAAAAGCCGGTTTGACGCTTGCGGCAGGACTCAAGGAGAGCGGCTGCCCGGTGGGGTTTGTCAGAGGCGGAGTGCTTGGAATTTCGCTTCTGGCGTCTGACTTTTCGGAGGATGATATCGTGCTGCGCGCTTCGTACGAGATGAAGTTTCCGGTTCGGCTCCTGGGAGTTTACTCGTATCGTTTTCAGCAATGCGTGCAGAGCAGAAAATGGGTGGGAGATATCACGTTAAAAAATGGAGGAACAGAGGACGAACAGTGGGTCTATATTACACCCAGGGGCAGTGTTTATCATCTGACAAGGGAGTGTTCCTATCTGGATCTGAGTATTCAGGCAGTGGGAAAGCATTCGGTCGGAGGTCTTCGAAATGCTTCCGGCGGGATTTATAAAGCCTGTGAGAGCTGCGGCAAAAGAACAGGCGGTACGGTCTATGTGACCGATTACGGGGACCGCTATCATGGGAGTCTTTCCTGCAGCGGTCTGAAACGAACGATCTATATGGTTAAAATATCGGAAACAGGAGGTAGAAAAGTATGCAGCAAATGTGGGGGCAGGCAGTAATGGTGGGGATGCTGGCAGTGTGTACGGCACAGGACATTCGAAGGAGGGGGGTCCGACTGAATTTAGTGCTGTTTTTTGGAATTTTAGGAATTATTTTTCATATGCTGTTTCGTATGCAGTCAATTGTGGATCTTTTGCTTGGAATGCTGCTCGGCGTGATATTGTTGTTTGTCGGTATTTGCTCAGAAGGCAAAATCGGCGTGGGAGACGGCGTGCTTCTTACAGTGACTGGCGCTTATCTGGGATTAAAAGAAAATCTCACACTGTTTTTTTGCGCCCTTGTTCTGTGCGGACTCTGGGCAGCCGGCTTGCTTATTCTGCACAAAAAACAAAAAACAGACAGCATACCCTTTGTTCCATTTTTATTGGCTGCATATATAGGCATGCTGGCAGCTTCATGATGGGCGGGTTTCAGAATAAATGTCTGCGGGCGAGCTATACGCTTGAGGCGGCGATTTTGATGCCAATATTTCTTTTTGCAATCATGAGAGGGCTGCTGCTCGGTATAGATTTTTACAGCGAGGTGCGTGCGGCGGCAGAAAGCAGGGAATGGGTTGATGAGATTTGCCCGACGGAGTGGATTTGGAAGAGGGAATTGATAGAGAAGGGAGTAGATTTCGTTCATGAATATACAGTATCAGAGAAATTTGAAGAACAGCTATATGGTAGTGGTCGAGCCGGGACAGCCGCTCAATATGGATGGTCAGCTGGCAGAAAAAATGATGGAACGGCAGCAGATTGCAGGGCTGCTGAAATGGGTGACGATGGAACACGAGGGGGATATGACTTTCTGGTATCAGATCACGGGTTTACAGAGTCTGGCAGACTGGCTGCGCCATCATCCGCTGAATTTTACGCTGTTCGGGCATTTGTTGGGAGGGCTTCTGGCGCTGCAGGAGGAGCTTCCCCGCTTCTATTTAAAATGCGAGCACCTCGTTCTTCAAATAGAGCAGATTTTTCTGGACCCGTCCGGGGAACAGGCATCCTTTTGCTATGAACCGCTGTGGCAGAAAGAGCCGCAGGAAGCCTTGCGGGAACTGATGGAGCAGTTGCTGCCTCTTATTGACCACGAAGATAAGGATGCTGTGCGGCTGGGTTACGAGTTGTATGAAAAATGTCAGGAGCCAAATGCGGATATTTGGCGATATGTTCTGGAACAGTCAGGAGCCAGACCACGCTCTGAATCAGGGAATGTAATTGGAGAGAGGGAACCGGCGGTAAAACGAGAGCCGGAGGAAGGGATGGAAACAGCATCACGAATCACAGAAGAATGCGTTCCTGCTGCAGAAAAAATATTTCAGCCGGATTCTGCGCAGCGAACTCGTTCCCGGATGACGGATACATTTCCGTGGCATATGCTGGAAAAGCTGCCGGTGGTCTCTGCGCGGGCATGGTTTGAGAGTGTGAGAAAGAAAAAGAAGGAGGAGAAAGCGGAAACGGCATATTTGTATGAACCGGAAGAGGAACCGGCAGAGAGTGCGCACCCGACCGTGTTTTTGGGAGAAACCGGGTATGCCGAGGGGCGGCTTATCTATCAGGGGGCCGGCGCGGAGGATAACTTCGTGATTGAAGGAGATTCTTTTTTGGTGGGCGGGAGAAACGACCGGGCGGATGGAAGGCTGCATGCGTCCGGTGTCAGCCGGAATCATGCACGGATTACGCGGGAGGAACAGGTTTACTATGTGGAGGATCTAAATTCCCGCAACGGCACATACGTGAATGGCCAGTTACTGCCCTATAAACAAAAGTGTCAGGTAAAGCCAGGGGATCGTCTGCGCTTTGCCAGAGAGGAGTACGTATTTTATTAAATGAGATGTCGGTATGGACAGTACTTTACCCGGCGTAAATTATGGCTGATTGACAGCACGCCGTTTCCGTGCTATGGTTTTCGTATGGGTAAGAAAAAAATGAAACAGGAAATAGAAATAAGAAAAAAATGGTTGAATGTGAACGTGGCGCTTATCGCTGTGAATACTGTTGTCTGGCTTGTTATGAATGCGCAGGGAGACACCAGGGATGCAGCTTTTATGTATGAGCATGGCGCGCTTTTTCCGCCGGATGTTTTGGCTGGTGAATGGTATCGGCTCTTTTGTTCCATATTTCTGCATTTTGGCGCAGAGCATTTGATCAGCAATATGTTTATGCAGTATTTTCTCGGCGATATGCTGCTGCGTGCGCTCAGTCAGTGGAAATTTGCACTGATCTATCTGCTGGCGGGTCTGGAAGGAAGCATGACTTCGCTGGCTGTCATGGAGATCACCGGTGATTACGCAGTATCGGCAGGCGCCTCGGGGGCTATCTATGGTATCATAGGAGCGCTGCTATGGGTTGTATTGCGAAACGGAGGGAAATTTGAATCGATTTCCATAAAGCGCATGCTGCTTGCGATGGTAGTTTACATCAGCTATGGTTTTACGACAGAAGCTGTGGACGGATGGGCACATCTGGGCGGGGCTGTGTCAGGCTTCCTTTTGGCAGTACTTTTATATCGCAGGAAAGTAACATGTTTCACTGCTGAGTGGCAGTAAAGAACTGCCGCAAAAGTTCTGGTGCATTTTGCGTTACTGTTCACACAGGACTTTGCAGGGTCTGCCTCAGGGGCATTCACTGCAAAGTCCATAAGAAAGTGATTCAAAAGTGAGCAAATCCCATTTGTAGTGCGAATTTAAGATGGATTTGCGAAGGTTACTGGTCACGGAGTGAACAGTAACCCATTTTGTGATAGCTCCTAAGATTATTTGAAAATCGGCATTGAGTTTTGGCTGGAGATTGTCTATACTATTTTTAAGCCGTGAATTGGTACAGCAGTTGTCAATCATCAAAAGGGAAATAAATCATTATGAAAGTAAACATTTATTATGGGGGCAGAGGGGTTCTTGACGATCCGACGATTTATGTGTTGAATAAAATGCAGGAAGTGTTGGAAGAGCTTCGGGTTAGTGTAGAGCGTTATAATATCTATGAGCATAAGAGCAGTATATCCACTCTTCCACAGACGATTAAGGATGCGGATGGAGTTATTTTAGCAACGACCGTGGAGTGGCTCGGTATCGGGGGCTATATGCAGCAGTTTCTGGACGCGTGCTGGCTGTACGGGGATAAGGAAAGGATTGCGCAGACGTATATGCAGCCGATTGTTATGTCCACGACCTACGGGGAGCGGGAGGCGGAGCTGAGTCTGATGAACGCGTGGGCCACGCTCGGTGGCCTGCCGTGCAACGGTTTGTGCGGGTACGTGGAAGATTTGGTGAGCTTTCAGATGAATCAGGATTATTCGCTTATCATTGAGAAAAAAGCGGAAGGACTTTACCGCACGATTTCGCAGAAAATAAAGAGCTTGCCTACAAGTAATCAGGCAGTCACTCAGACGGTCTTAAGGACGCCGCAGATGGAGCTGACACCGCAGGAGAGTGAGCAGTTATCGCAGTATGTATCGGATGATTCCTATGTCAAGCAGCAGAAGGAGGATATCGAACAGCTGGCGGAGAAGTTTCGCGGCCTGATGGAGAAATCCACCACACAGGATGACAGCCTGGCTTATGTCATGGATTTTGAGTCTCATTTTTCCGGGATGAAGGATTTGGACGTGAACTATCTATTTATTATAGAGGGCAAAAAGAAGCCGCTGTGTTTGCAGATACATGACGGTGAGCTGGTGTGCCATTATGGTCAGCAGGAGCATACGGATGTTTACGTGAAGGTGGCGCCGGAAACATTAGGGGCGATTATCGGAGGGCGTATGACATTTCAGCGTGCGTTTATGACCGGAGAAATGTCTGCGAAAGGAAACTTTAAGACACTGCGCCAGCTGGACGAGCTGTTCATTTTTACTGAGCCTCAGGAATAGAAGAATTTATTTAAATATATCATTTTTTAAGGAGAGCTGAGATGAGAGACGAAAATTGTATTTTTTGTAAGATTGTGGCGGGTGAGATCCCTTCGCGCACATTGTTCGAGGATGAAGACTTTAAGGTCATGCTGGATGTAGGGCCGGCGGCAAAGGGGCATGCTCTGATTGTTCCGAAGTCGCATTATACGGATATCTATGAGCTGCCGGGAGAGCTTGCAGGAGAGGCTATGAAGCTGGCGAAGCGCATGGCAACTCATATGACAACAGTGTTAAACTGCGACGGTTTTAATATTCTGCAAAATAACGGTGCAGAAGCGGGACAGACTGTGTTTCATTACCATATGCATCTCATCCCCCGTTATAAGGGAGAAAGGGAGATGATTCTCTGGAAAACAAATTCTTTTCCGGACGAGGAGATGGATGCATTAAAGGAAAAGCTGGAGGTGAAATAACTTAGCGCCTAGTGTGCTGACACGTTCATTTTCAGCCAAATGACAAGAGAATGAATTTTCAGCCTGCAAGGCGGCTGAACGAGGCGATGCGGTGGCATCGTTGAGTGGGGCCACCGCGGCAGATGGAAATTCAGGCAGGTCATCTGGCGAAATATGAACATGTCAGTACACTAGTTTGCGGTTTCGTTGATGAGCTTTATGATGATCTCAATGGAGTCCATCTGACCGCTGCCTGTCATGGCATCCGTGTAGCGGCTGCGGTTCGCAAACAGCTTTTCTGCCGCATCGGTCAATGTTGCGGCGGTCATATTTTCCTCTTTTAAAACCATGGAAAAGCCTTGCTTTTCAAAGGAGGCGGCATTTAGAATCTGATCGCCGCGACTTGCTCCGGCTGACAGAGGAATTAAAAGATTCGGTTTATGCAAAGCCAGCAGTTCACAGATGGAGTTGGCGCCGGCGCGTGAAATGACTATATCGGACATGGCAAAAATATCCCGCAGCTCTTTTCCGATATACTCAAACTGTCGATAGCCGGCTACTGACATCAGAGACTGATCTAAGTGATCTTTTCCACACATATGGACAATTTGAAACTTCTTTAACAGTTCCGGGAGTGCTTTGCGGACGGTGTTATTGATACTAACGGAACCGCTGCTTCCACCGACGACGAACAAAACCGGACGGCCGTCATCAAAACCGCACAGTTTACGTGCTGCGGACGCATTTCCGGTTAAAAGTTCCCGCCGGATCGGAGAGCCGGTAAGTACGGCTTTTTCTGTCGGGAGATATTTCATCGTCTCGGGGAAATTACAGCATACCTTTGTAGCGCCGGGAAGCGCGATCTTGTTGGCGAGTCCGGGCGTGATGTCGGATTCATGAATGATAGCGGGTATGCGACATAGTCTGGCGGCAAGCAGCACCGGAACAGATACGAATCCTCCTTTGGAAAAAACGACATTGGGCTTCAGCTTATGTATGAGACAGATGGCCTGTCTCAGCCCGTTGAGAACCTTAAAGGGATCGGAAAAATTTTTCGGATCGAAATAACGGCGCAGTTTTCCTGATGAAATCCCGTAATAGGGAATGTTTTGTGCTTCGATCAGATCTTTTTCAATTCCTTTGTAAGAACCAATATAGGAAATCTCGTAGCCTTCCTCCTTCAGACGGGGCAGGAGCGCGATGTTTGGTGTTACATGGCCGGCAGTACCTCCGCCGGTGAGTAAAATTTTTTTCATAATGACTATAAAATCCTTCCTTCGTTAATCTTATGCATCTATTACTTATCATATACTACCGAACCAAAAAGTCAAGCGAGTAACCGCAAAGGTATCCATATAGAAAAAGCAAAGGCTGGTCCTTGTCGAAACAGAGAGAAACATGCGGTGAAAAAAACTGGAAATGCGTCAGACAAGGTTATATGATGATAGCAGGAAGAATCAGAGAAGGAGGAAAAGATTTTGGCGACACAAATTTTAAGTTTTCTCACGGCACAGATGGACAAGTTCATGCTGGTCGGAATTGTTCTGCTTGTCATTTTTTCGGCGCTCCAACTGAATAGAATGAGCAGAATCAATCGTCAGCTGACATACTTCAGTGAAAAGTTGACGGGTTATCTTCAGGCAGTACTCACAGAGGATGATACGTGTGAGGAAGTGGTAGAGAAATCTGCAGAGGAAGAGGAAGCATTTATGTCCAGACAGGAACAGGATATGAGGGATGCCCTTGAGCAGCAAAAGCAGCAGAAGAAGATCAAGGACGCACAAATTTTTGATGCGGTACTCTCGGAAATATTCCCGTAAATCTTGCAAAGCCCGCTCCTTTTTGTTAAGATTTTAATAAGTGCTTCGAAACCTAATATTAGGAGGAAATACCAAAAAGGGCATACCTGTATGCCGAAAAACAGGCAGAAAAGGAGGAAATGCCCAAGGGCATACCTGTATGCCAAAAAACAGGCAGAAAAGGAGGAAATGCCCAAGGGCATACCTATATGCCAAAAACAGGCAGAAAAGGAGGAAATGCCCAAGGGCATACCTATATGCCAAAAAACAGGCAGAAAAGGAGGAAATGAACATGAGCAAGGTAACATTTGATTATTCTAAGGCGGCTTCCTTCATCAGTGAGGAAGAGGTTTCCTACATGCAGGAGCTGGCGGAAGCGGCGAAGGACAAACTGGTTGCAAAAAGCGGTGCGGGAAACGACTTTTTAGGGTGGATTGACCTTCCGGTGGACTATGATAAGGAAGAATTTGCACGTATCAAAAAGGCGGCAGAGAAGATACAGTCTGATTCCAAGGTGCTGATTGTGATCGGAATCGGCGGGTCTTACCTGGGTGCCCGGGCGGCTATCGAATTTTTGCGTCATGGCTTCTATAATAATATTTCAGAGGAGCAGCGCAAGACACCAGAAATTTATTATGCAGGAAACAGCATCAGCGCTTCCTATTTAAAGGGATTGATCGATGTGATCGGTGACCGCGATTTTTCCGTCAATGTGATCTCGAAATCAGGTACGACGACCGAACCCGCCATTGCATTCCGTATTTTCAAAAAAATGCTGGAGGAGAAATATGGCAAAGAGGAAGCTGCAAAGCGTATTTACGCTACTACAGACAAAGCGCGGGGCGCATTGAAGAGTCTTTCTGACGAGGAGGGCTATGAGACATTTGTAGTGCCGGATGATGTGGGAGGCCGCTACTCTGTTCTGACTGCGGTGGGTCTGCTTCCGATTGCAGTCAGCGGAGCTGATTTGGACAAGCTGATGGCCGGTGCAGCCGAGGGACGTAAGCTGGCGCTTTCGCAGAGCTTTGCAGATAATGATGCGATGCGCTACGCGGCAGTCCGTAATATTTTACTGCGCAAGGGTAAGGGCGTTGAGGTTTTGGCAAATTATGAGCCGAGCCTGCACTATGTTTCTGAGTGGTGGAAGCAGCTCTACGGCGAGAGCGAAGGTAAGGATCAAAAGGGTATCTTCCCTGCATCCGTTGATCTGACAACCGATTTACACTCTATGGGCCAGTTTATCCAGGATGGAAGCCGCATCATGTTTGAGACGGTTTTAAATGTTGAGAAGTCAAGCGCTTGTGTACTGATTGAGGAAGAGCCGGTAGATCTGGACGGATTGAACTATCTGGCAGGGAAGGATATGGATTTCGTTAACAAGAGTGCGATGAACGGAACGATTCTGGCTCACACGGACGGAAATGTGCCGAACCTTATGGTAAAAATTCCGGAACAGGATGAGTTCTATCTAGGTGAGATGATTTACTTCTTTGAGTTTGCATGCGGAATCAGCGGATATCTGTTAGGGGTGAATCCGTTTAATCAGCCTGGCGTGGAGAGCTACAAGAGAAATATGTTTGCGCTGCTCGGAAAGCCCGGATATGAGGCTGCCCGTGAGGAACTGATGAAGCGCTTGTAATACTTTGTAATAATTCTGTAATAAATATTTGACAAAATAGATAACCTCTGTTATAATCATGAAAACGTAACAAATTTGTAATATTCTTAATATTTTTTAATAAGTATGAATGAAAATGTTACAAATTGTGTAAAATAATAGTAAAGAACTTTAAAGGTTCTCGAAAAAACGCATGTTATAACGGAGGTTATTTTTATGAGTTGGAATAAAAAATTTACACAGGCAGTTTTACTTTTCATATGTACGTTGACGTTGACCGGCGGAGCGCTGGTCTGGGAAGATACAAAAGCAGAAGCGCCGTCAGAGTTGACGGAAGTTAGTATAAACGGCAAGGCGGGAATCATTGCATCGTTGGAGGAAACTGAAAACAGTGCACTGGATTTGGCACAGATGAGAACTGCTTCTATAGAAAGAGCCAGGACGGAGTTGGTTACGGTTGCACCCAAGCAGGAGGCGCAGGCAGCAAATGGAGAGTCGGAAGAGACTGCGGTCGGGGGCACAGACGTAGAAAATACAAAGCAGAGCGAAGCGGATACAGAAGACAAAGAGAGTGCGGAAAACAAAGAGGATGCAGAAGAGGCACCGGAGACATCTGAAGCGGCCGAAGAAAAGCCGTTGACGGAAACAGAGAAGAAATGGCAGAATAAGGTTATGGCGGATGTAGACGATTCGCTGAGCATCCGGGCAAAGGGAAAAGCGGATGCGAAGATTGTCGGCAAGCTTTATCCCACTTCGGTGGCGACAGTTGTGAAAAAGGGTAAAGGCTGGACGAAAATTGAGTCCGGCTCCGTGAAAGGATATGTAAAGAGCAAATATTTATTATATGGTCAGGATGCGTACGAGAATGCCCAGAAGGTTTGCAAGAGATATGCACATGTAAAGACGGATGGTCTGCGTGTCAGAAACAAAGCGGATGAGGATGCAAAGGTACTCATGGTTGCAGACAAGGGCGATAAGCTTTTATATAATGTAAAAGCGCGGAAGATAGATGACTGGGTAGCGGTTAAAGTCAAGGCCGGCAAAGGCTATGTAGCGGCAGATTTTGTTGAGGTAAAGCTTGGAACGACCAAAGCGGTTTCCATAGAGGAGATCAACGCACAGAAGACAACATTAAAAAGCGAAGGAACACTGCGTGTGCCCGAGAGTGACAGCACACTTTTGGCGGCGATCATTCAATGTGAGGCGGGCAGCGAGTCCTATACGGGAAAGGTTGCCGTAGGTGCGGTTGTTATGAACCGTGTGCGGAGCAGCAGATTTCCCAATACCATTTCCGGCGTTATCTATCAGAGAGGACAGTTCAGCCCGGTCGGAAACGGTGCTCTGGCAAGAGTGCTGGCAAGCGGTAATATTTCAAGCGCCTGTCGTCAGGCAGCAGCAGATGCGCTTGCAGGTTCTGATCCCACGGGCGGAAAGCTTTTCTTCCATCGTGTAAATGGCAGAAGCGGACTTATTATCGGGAATCATGTATTCTATTAATCAACAGGAAAAACAGCCATTTATGGTTGTTTTTCTTTTTTGTGTCTGGTATAATATGAACACTTAGCGAGGTATTTTCGAGCTTAGTGAGAGTAATACCCAGCCGCCTAGCGAATACGAGCGGAAGCGAGGTATAAGGTTAGTGGATGCGGTATACAATGTGTGCAGATACTTTATAAATGTAAGGAGGACATGATATGAAATTTGTACCGATGATAGCAATTATTATTTTACTTTTTGTCATTTTAGTAATTGTAGTTTCCTGTATCAAAATTGTTCCCCAGGCGCATGCAGTTGTTGTTGAGCGCTTAGGCGGATATCTGGATACGTGGAGCGTTGGACTCCACTTTAAGACGCCGTTTATCGACCGTGTTGCGAAGCGGGTAAATTTGAAGGAACAGGTTGTAGACTTTCCGCCCCAGCCTGTAATTACAAAGGATAATGTAACCATGCAGATTGACACGGTTGTTTATTTCCAGATCACAGATCCGAAGCTGTTTGCATACGGTGTGGAAAATCCGATTATGGCGATTGAGAACCTGACTGCGACCACACTCCGAAATATTATTGGTGATTTGGAGCTGGATGAGACGCTGACCTCCCGGGAAACCATTAATACGAAAATGCGTGCATCGCTGGATGTCGCTACAGATCCATGGGGTATCAAAGTAAACCGTGTAGAGCTGAAAAACATTATTCCTCCGCAGGCGATTCAGGATGCGATGGAGAAGCAGATGAAGGCGGAGCGTGAGCGCCGCGAGGCTATCTTAAAGGCGGAGGGCGAGAAGAAGTCAACGATCCTTGTTGCGGAAGGTAAAAAAGAATCCGCGATTTTGGATGCGGAGGCAGAGAAGCAGGCGGCGATCCTTCGGGCAGAAGCGCGCAAGGAGGCGACGATTCGCGAGGCAGAAGGTCAGGCGGAAGCGATCTTAAAGATTCAGCAGGCGAACGCGGATGGTCTTCGTTTCTTAAAAGAGGCACAGCCCGATGCAGGTGTTTTGCAGTTAAAGAGTCTGGAGGCATTTGCAAAGGCGGCAGACGGCAAGGCAACCAAAATCATTATTCCCTCAGAGATTCAGGGGGTGGCAGGTCTGGCGAAGTCTGTTGTGGAGATTGCATCCGAGAAATAAAATCCGCGACATGGCTTGCGGGATGAGACAAGGTTACTTTTCACGCCCCAGGGGCGCGCATTGGCTGCGCGTTCCGTAAGAACATGATTCGGGAGTGAGGGGCGATTTTTACGAGGCAAAATTCGGGATATCGCTCCGGATCGTTGCTATAAGCGGCAGCCAGGTCGTGAATCGTAACGAGATAAGAGGGAGAGCGGGCTGTTCGAGTAGCAGCCCTTTTTTCATATCAGGAATTTCCTGCAAGCAGAATTTTTGGGTGGTCTAAAGAAGAAAAACGCGGATGTAATAAATATTAAAATTGCTGCCGTATATGGGCGGTCAAAACGCTTTTCACTTTGCTGAATGGCGGTCTGAAATGGGAGGAAACATATGAATTTACAGGGTAGAGATTTTTTGAAATTGCTGGATTACACACCGGAGGAGATTTTGTATCTGATTGACCTGTCGGCGGAGCTGAAGGAAAAAAAGAAGAAAGGCATTCCTCACGATGAGCTGAGAGGAAAGAACATCGCGTTAATTTTTGAAAAGACAAGCACGCGGACCCGCTGCTCTTTTGAGGTGGCGGCGCATGATCTTGGCATGCAAGTGACATATCTGGACCCCTCCGGCTCACAGATCGGAAAAAAGGAGAGCATTGCCGACACGGCGCGTGTGTTGGGCCGGATGTTTGACGGTATTGAGTATCGCGGCTTTGGGCAGGATATTGTGGAGGAGCTGGCACGTTATGCGGAGGTTCCGGTGTGGAATGGACTGACAAATGAATTTCACCCGACACAGATGCTTGCAGATATGCTCACCGTTCGGGAGCATGTCGGACATTTGAAGGATGTAAAATTTGTCTATATGGGCGACGCCCGCTACAACATGGGGAATTCGCTGATGGTAACCTGTGCAAAGCTGGGCATGGATTTTGTGGCGTGCACCTCAAAAAAATATTTTCCGGATAAGAAGCTGGTGGATATCTGCGGGGAAATTGCAAGAAAAACAGGCGCTACCATCACACTGACCGGGGATGTGGAGGAAGGCGTCAAGGATGCAGATGTGATTTACACAGATGTATGGGTGTCTATGGGCGAGCCTGCCGAGGTGTGGAAGGAGCGCATCGAGAGCTTGAAACCCTATCAGGTGAATCGGACTGTTATGGAGCTGGCAAAGGATTCGGCTATTTTTATGCACTGTCTGCCCGCTTTTCACGACTTAAAAACGTCTATCGGGCGGGAGGTATACGAGAAATTCGGTCTCTCCGAGCTTGAGGTGACGGATGAGGTATTTGAGAGTGAGCAGTCGGTGGTGTTCGATGAAGCGGAAAACCGGATGCACACGATCAAGGCGATTATGTATGCAACGATGCCGCGGTAGTGTACAAGCGTGCATGCCGCGGCCTGGGGATGAATTTGTCAATGGGATGGTTATGATTTTGAGGTAAAGGTTGTGAAGGTGAAAATTTTACAGGCGCTTCGTGAGGCCGGCGGCTACATTTCCGGGCAGCAGCTCTGCGAGCAGCTTGGCGTGTCGCGGACGGCAGTTTGGAAAGCGATCAAACAGCTGAAAGAGGCGGGCTACGACATAGATTCGGTTCCGAATAAAGGTTACTGTTTCAGGAACGCGCCGGATCTTTTAAATGCAAACGAACTGATGAGCCGACGGCGGACGGCGTGGATTGGCGGACGGCTGGAGTGTTTTGAGGTCATCGGTTCCACGAATACGATTGCCATGCAGATGGCGGAAGAAGGTGCGCCTCACGGTACGCTGGTGGTTGCGGACCGGCAGGACAACGGAAAAGGGCGGCGTGGAAGGAGTTGGGTGCTTCCGGCTGGAGTGGCCATCGCTATGAGCATTGTGCTAAAGCCCGGAGAACTTCATCCGGGCAATGCGCCGATGCTGACGTTGGTGAGCGCGCTGGCAGTCGTGCGGGCTATTCGTGAACGGACGGGCATCGATGCCATGATCAAGTGGCCGAACGATATTGTCATCGACGGAAAAAAGGTGTGCGGAATTTTAACGGAGATGAGTACACAGATGGATTTTATCAATCATATTGTGGTCGGCATTGGAATTAATGTGCACAATGACGGGTTCCCGGAGGAGCTTCGTGAACGGGCGACGAGTCTTTTTCTTGTGAGCGGCAGACATTATAACCGGGCGGAGCTTACCGAGGCGGTGTGTGAATATTTTGAGTATTATTATGAGATTTTCATGAGCACGGAGGATATGAGCGTGCTTTTGGAGGAGTATGACAGTTATCTCGCAAATGCGGGGAGAAGGGTGCGCGTTCTGGATCCCAGGGAAGCGTACGACGGGCTGGCAAAAGGCATTTCCGGGCGGGGAGAGCTTTTGGTAGAGACGGAAACAGGCCTAAAAAAAGTTGATTCTGGGGAGGTGTCGGTGAGAGGAATTTACGGTTATGTATGATGAAGAAATTACACTGTGCGGGGCAAGCTCGTATACGAAGAAGTATTACCTTAACGGAGATTTTGACGGACTGCCGGAGAGTATCAAGGATGAGCTGAAAATTATATGTGTGCTTTACACGGAAGATGTGGGCGGTGCGCTGCGCCTTGTTTTTGATGAGGCGGGCAATCTGGAATTTTGTACCGAGGCGGAGGAGGGCGACCTGCTCTACGACGAGATTGGAAGTGTACTTAAAATCAAACAGCTCCAAAATACGAAGCGGGAGCTTCTGGAGGCATTGGAATTGTATTTTCGGGTATTTTTCTTGGGAGAAGATATGGAGGAGGAGTGACATGCTGCTGGCATTGGACGTAGGAAACACGAATATAACGATTGGCGTATTTAATGGAAGTAATCTGCTTTTGACTCTGCGGATTACCACAAAGCTGCCGCGAACATCCGACGAATACGGAATTTTGTTAAAAAATCTCATGCGGGACAATGATATCGATTCAACGGAAATTGACGCGGCAATTATCTCATCCGTGGTTCCGGCCGTCATGCATTCCCTGCGCAACGGCCTGTACAAATACTTGCATGTAGATCCGTTGATCGTGGAGCCCGGGGTGAGGACGGGCATTCGGATCGTGACGGAAAATCCTTCGCAAATTGGTGCGGACCGTATCGTGGACGCGGTGGGTGCTTATGAAAAGTACGGCGGACCAGTGTTGGTGCTTGATTTCGGCACGGCGACGACGTACGATCTTGTGGATGAAAAGGGGCAGTTTTTGTGTGGTATTACGGCTCCCGGTATTCGCACAGCAGGGCAGGCGCTGTGGCAGGAGGCAGCAAAGCTTCCAGAGATCGAGATCAAAAAGCCAAAGAGCATTCTTGCAAAGGAGACGATCAGCAGTATGCAGGCGGGACTGGTCTACGGGCAGATCGGGCAGACGGAATATATCATTGACAAGGTTCGGGAGGAGGCTGGATTCGCAGATTTAAAGGTGGTTGCCACCGGAGGACTTGGCGCGATGATTGCGGCGGAGACGACAAAGATCGATATTTATGATAAAAATCTAACACTGGACGGTATGCGCTTTGTGTATGAAAAGCAGAAGGGGAAATAAGCATTGAAGACCTTACAGATCGGAAATGTGACATTGAAAAACAATTTGATACTTGGACCGATGGCAGGTGTCACCGACCTGCCTTTTCGTCTGCTGTGTGCCGAGCAGGGAGCGGGGCTTTTGTGTATGGAGATGGTGAGCGCGAAGGCGATCTTTTATAACAACAAAAATACCCGGGCGATGCTTTCCATCGACGAGCGTGAGCATCCGGTGTCTCTGCAGCTTTTTGGCTCCGATCCCGGGATTATGGGAGATATGGCCCGTCGACTCGAGGAGGAAGGCGTGCCTTTTGATATTCTGGATATCAATATGGGATGTCCCGTGCCGAAGGTGGTTAGCAACGGCGAGGGGTCCGCTCTTATGAAGAAGCCTCTGCTGGCGGGAAGAATTATAGAGTCGATGGCGAGTGCCACAAGCCGTCCGGTGACAGTGAAAATCCGAAAGGGGTTTGACGAGGATCATGTAAATGCGCCGGAACTTGCACACATCGCGCAGGAATGCGGTGCGGCGGCAGTGGCGGTGCACGGGCGAACAAGGGAGCAGTTTTATTCGGGAAAGGCGGACTGGTCTGTCATCCGAAAGGTGAAGGAAACAGTGTCCATTCCGGTCATCGGAAACGGGGATATTTTAACGGCAGAGGATGCTTTGCGCATGGGCGAGCAGACAGGCTGTGACGGATTTATGGTTGCCAGGGGAGCTCAGGGGAACCCCTGGATTTTCAGGCAGATTCTTCATGAGTGGGAGACCGGGGAACGGCTTGGGAGGCCAAAGCTTTCCGCTATGATTGACATGCTGCTGCGTCACGCCCGGCTGCAAATCGAATGTAAAGGGGAATATGTGGGTATCCGTGAGATGCGAAAGCATGCTGCGTGGTATACGGCGGGCTACTATGGTGCAAGCAATATCCGCCGCGTGCTCGGTGAGGTGTGCAGTTACGCGCAGCTGGAAGATTTATTGATGAAATTTAGCAAGCAGGAACATGCCAGGTGAACAGTGACGAACTGTTACGAGAAAAGCGCGAGATGTTTCTCGACAAACGCATGAGTAAATAAATTGTAAACAAAAGTACCCATAATCCGTTATTAATGAAAATAAAAACGGAGATATGGATATGGAGCAGTTACTGGAATGGGTGGAAATCATAGAGGATATTCGGCAGCAGAGAAAAGTACGGCACAATATAAAGGGTTTTCTTATCATTGTACTCTTTGCCACACTTGCCAACGCAGACGCATGGGAGCAGATTGCCGATTTTGCCCTGTGGAATGAAGACGACCTTAGACAGTATATCGAATTAAAAATGGCGTACCATCTCATGATACCATACAACGCGTCACGGGGATGATACGGTCTGAAAATTTACAACAGCTTCAACTCAAATGGCAGGAGTTATGCTAGCCAGTAACGAAGGTGAGAAACTAAAAAAGATAATCTGTGTGGATGGGAAAACGATGCGTTCTAATAAGAGGAAGAATACAAAACCATGCCACATTGTTTCTGCATGGAGTAGAGAAGACGGATACCGTTTGGGACAGCAAGCAGTGAAGGAGAAAAGTAATGAGATTACGGCGATTCCCAAAGTGCTGGAAAGTATACAGATAAAGGGGCAGGTTGTAACGATAGATGAATGGGGACACAGACAGCAATCGTGGAGACAATACGGAAGAGGCGTGCAGATTATGTATTGGCAGTAAAAGGGAATCAGGGGAATCTGGAAACAGATATACGTCTGTATTTTGAAGACGCGAACGTACATGAAGAGTTGAAAAAAGGGAGCGGGTATAAAAAGACCGTAGAGAAAGCCCATGGACAGACAGAGATAAGAGAGTATTACCAGACAGGGGATGTGGGTTGGATGTATGAAAGGGTTCAAGAGCATAGAGATGGAAATGAGGATGCTCCGAAAAGGAGAAGAAGAGAAAGAAGAATATATTAGCAGCCTTGTAGAAGATATTGAACTGTTCAGTCGGACAGCAAGGGGACACCGGGCAGTGGAAAGTATGCATCTGCACAGTTTATAGAAGATCTGATGAACATTTTAAATGTAACAATTCTGGATTTAGGAGGAATTAGACATTCATGCGTTTATCGTGCGAGATTTTCGCTACATTCTTGACAGCCCATAGGGTTTCGGCTATAATACATGGGTTAAATGGACTCTTTTATTATGAAAGATAGGAAGGTTGAAGTAAAATGGCGAAGAAAAACATTTTAACTTACGAGGGTTTACAGAAATTAGAAGAGGAATTACAGAATTTAAAGGTTGTTAAGCGACGTGAGATCGCGCAGAAAATTAAGGAGGCCAGAGAACAGGGCGATTTGTCTGAAAACGCGGAGTACGATGCAGCAAAAGATGAACAGAGGGATATCGAGGCGCGCATTGAGGAGATTGAAATCATCTTAAAAAATGCCGAGGTCGTGGTAGAGGATGAGGTCGATCTGGATAAGATCAGCGTCGGATGCAAGGTTCGCATTCTTGATATGGAATATGATGAGGAGCTGGAATATAAAATTGTCGGGTCTACTGAGGCAAACAGCCTGAAGGGAAAGATTTCCAATGAGTCGCCTTTGGGTATTGCGTTGCTTGGCTCAAGAGTCGGGGACGAGGTTAAGGTGGAGGCACCGGTGGGTGAGTTGACCTACAAGGTGCTGGAGATTCAGAAGTCGAACTAGTATCACTCGATTTAAAAACCTTTCACTTTTGGTGAGGATGCTTCCCCGATAGCGCAAAGGAAAAGCGAAGGCGTAGTGGTGCTACGTTGAGCATTTTTCCTTTGCGCTATTGGGAAAGCGGACCGGCAAAATGTAAGGTTATTTAAATCGAGTGATACTAGTATCAAATGAATTACCACTATGTTTCACGCAGGATAAACTAGGCGGGGAAAGCGCCCGGCGCAAATGTGTAAGCAGGGCACACGGCTTTTACAGACAGGAAACCGGAGGTATATATGGCAGAAAAAAATCAGCAGGGAAACGGCGCAGGGCAGGATATTAATCAGCTTTTGAAGGTGCGCCGCGATAAATTGAAGGATCTGCAGGAGGCAGGGAAGGACCCGTTTGTCATCACAAAATTTGATCAGACCCATCACAGCAGCGATGTGATGGGCATCTACACGGAGCATGAGAAGAAACTTCTCTCAGGAAGAGAAACGCCGGATGTGGAAGGGTTGGATGACGCGCAGAAAAAACAGGTATTAAATGATGATTATAATGAGAGAAGAGCCATCATGGATGCTTCTCCGATCACGGTAAGCATTGCCGGGCGTATGATGTTTAAACGCGTGATGGGCAAGGCCTCCTTTTGCAATATTCAGGATTTAAAGGGGAAGATACAGGTTTATGTGGCCAGAGACGCTATTGGTGAAGAATCTTATGCAGATTTTAAAAAGTCTGACATTGGAGATATTTTTGGTGTCAGGGGATTTGCGTTTCGAACAAAAACCGGTGAGATTTCGGTTCATGCACAGGAAATGATTCTGCTGACGAAATCACTGCAGATTCTGCCGGAGAAGTTTCACGGTCTGACCGATACCGATACCCGCTATCGTCAGCGCTATGTGGATCTGATCATGAATCCTGAGGTGAAGGATACGTTTTTAAAGCGCTCGCAGATTATCAAGGAGATTCGTAATTTCCTTGATGCGCGCGATTTTATAGAGGTAGAGACACCGATGCTCGTGCCGAACGCCGGCGGAGCGGCGGCAAGACCCTTTGAGACGCACTTTAACGCGCTGAACGAGGACGTGAAGCTACGCATTTCCTTAGAGCTGTACTTAAAGAGGTTGATCGTCGGCGGAATGGAGCGTGTCTACGAGATCGGACGCGTGTTCCGCAATGAGGGTGTGGACACTCGCCACAATCCGGAGTTTACACTGATGGAGCTGTATCAGGCGTATACGGATTACGAGGGAATGATGGAGCTGACAGAGAGCATGTTCCGCTATCTGGCCGAAAAGGTTTGCGGCTCTACGAAGATCAGCTACAACGGCATCGAGATCGATCTCGGCAAACCCTTTGCGCGCCTGACGATGAACGATGCCATCAAAAAATACGCGGGTATTGATTTTGATGCGGTTTCGGATGACACGGCGGCGAAAAAACTGGCGGATGAGCACCACATCGAGTACGAGGAGCGGCACACAAAGGGTGATATCGTCAACCTGTTCTTCGAGGAGTTCTGCGAGAAAGAGCTGATCCAACCGACGTTTATTATGGATCACCCAATCGAGATCTCGCCGCTTACAAAGAAAAAGCCCTCCGATCCCTCGAAGGTGGAGCGCTTCGAGCTGTTTATCAACACGTGGGAGATGTGCAACGCCTACTCTGAGTTAAATGACCCCATTGACCAGCGGGAGCGCTTTGCGGCGCAGGACGCTGCGTTTGAGGCGGGCGACGAGGAGGCCAATCACACAGACGAGGACTTCCTCAATGCGCTTGAAATCGGCATGCCTCCGACTGGCGGCATCGGCTACGGCATAGATCGGCTGGTCATGCTGCTGACGGATTCGCAGGCGATTCGGGATGTGCTGCTGTTCCCGACAATGAAAACGCTTGGCGGAAAAGACCAGTAAAATCAAGGGTTTGC
>CASCGD010000044.1 GCA_949132985.1 uncultured Lachnospiraceae bacterium | reverse complement strand
CCAGGCTCAGCGCCCGTACCTCGTCCGCACCGGCATCCCGGCTGGTAACAAAAATGACCGGCGCAGAAACGGCCTTTTGCAGCGCAGCACACAAAGAAAAACCGTCCTTACCCGGAAGTCCAATATCCAAAAGGATAAGGTTCGGGTGTTCCTGTGCTGCCTGCGCCGGTATATCTGTAAATTTCGTGATTACCACAGCTGTATATCCCTCGTTTTCCAGAAGCAGCGCCAGCTCTTCCCGGATGGCCGGGTCATCCTCGATTATCATAATTTTGGGCATACCATTCCTCCTGCTACTTTATTTACATTTTAGCACAGGAAGGGCAGATTATCAATTATGGGCAGGAACAAGGCCATTCGCATTTTTGAAAACTGTTATTATTCACGGCGCGGGAGCCGCTCATAGGAACGATTCGGGGCGATATTTTGAATTTTGCTGCGCAAAAATCGCCCCTCACTCCTGAATCATGTTCTCACGGAACACGCAGCCAGTGCGCGTTCCTGGGGCGTGAAAAGGAACTGGAAGACTTCTTGGAAAATGACTAAACTGGAATATGCTTTTGATATGGAAGATGAAAGGCGGCAGGGCAAAGGCGAAAGCCAACGCGGCAGATGGAAATTCAGGCAAGTCATTTGGAGAAATATGAACACGAGGCAGACGAACCGTGATATTTTGATGAATGGGTAAAACCTTAAGCGGTGCTTTAGGAAAAAGTGCTATAATAAACTTTTGATAATAGAATTATGTTTTTGCTTTTTCGTATAGAGACAGTATAATGGATTGGAGTGAGACAGATGAAAATACTAATTGCAGAGGATGATACCAGATTACTGAAATCTTTGCTGCATATCTTTGCTTTGAACAAGTTCAGTGCAGATGGAGTATCCGACGGAAAAGAAGCTTTGGAATATGCCCTCACAGGAGAATATGACGGACTTGTTTTAGACATTATGATGCCCGGGATGGATGGGATTGAGGTTTTAAAAGTGCTCAGAAAGGAAAATATCACAACCCCGGCACTGTTTCTGACAGCCAGAACAGAGGTTTCCCAGAGAGTAGAAGGACTGGATGCGGGGGCAGATGATTATCTGCCAAAGCCTTTTTCTACGGCAGAGCTTTTGGCCAGAGTCCGGGCAATGCTCCGGCGGAAAGAGAATTATACACCGAAGCTTTTGACCTTTGGGGGATTGACGCTGAATCGGTCTACCTATGAAATTTCGAGTCAGACGAACCGACAGGCGCTAAGTGGGAAGGAGTATCAGATATTGGAAATGCTGATGGAAAAGTCAGGAATGATTGTTACAGCGGAACAGTTCCTGACACACATCTGGGGATGGAATACAGAGATTGATACAAGCTCCGTATGGGTGCATGTCTCGAATCTGCGAAAAAAGATGGATAAAATAGAAGCTTTGGTCAGAATAAGGTTTGTACGCGGAGCGGGTTATATTTTGGAGGAAGTGCCGTGATTTATCATTTGCAAAAGAAGGTCATACGCATATGCGGGGGTTCTGTGATTCTTGTATTTGCGGTAATGTTCTTTCTGATCTGCTGTTTTAGTACAAGGCAGCTCAACGAAACAATGGATGCACTGACAAAGCGAATATCGGATAACGACGGAAGATTTCCGGAATGGAGAGATGACAGAGGACATCCGGGCATGCCGGCAGGTTTACCGGATTTTATGACGATGGAAACACCGTTTAGTACCCGTTTTTTTACCGTGCGGTTTGATGAAAATGGCTGGGTGGCAGGTGTGGATGTCCGTTCGATTTCTGCCATTACGAAAGAAGCAGCACAGAAATATGCGGAAGAAACTTATGAAAGCGGCAGGGAACGTGGCTGGATGGGGAACTACCGTTACAGGCGGTATCAGACAGAGCATGGAACGGCGATTGTTTATGTGGATGGCAGTATGAACCGGTTCATGTCAAACCGGACGCTTTTCGCAGCTGGTGTTGTGCTCATCATCTGCGCTTTCGCCATCTGGATCATCGCAATCTTTTTTTCAAAGCGTGCGGTCCGGCCGATTGCGGAAAGTTATGAAAAACAGAAACAGTTTATCACAGATGCGAATCACGAATTAAAGACTCCGTTGACATTGGTGATGACAAATCTGGATATACTGGAGGCAGAAATAGGAGAGAATGAGTGGTTATCGGACATTCGCAGTGAAGGGGAACGCATGAGCGCATTGGTGAACCAACTGGTTGTACTGGCGAGGATGGATGAGGATAAAACAAATATGGAAATGCAGCGTTTTTCGCTGAGTGATATGATTATGGACGTTATTTCAGAATTTCAGATGCTGGCACAGGACCGTGGAAAATCGATGGAAGCGCAGATTGATCCGAAGGTAGATTATACAGGTGACGAGACGGCGGTTCGCAGAGTGGTTTCCATTCTTTTGGATAATGCGGTCAAATATTGTGATGATGGTGGAAGTATCAGACTCAGACTGGAAAAGAAGAAACATCCGGTGCTGTATGTGGAAAACACATATGCAGATGTGGATGAGACAGAGCTGAACAAGCTGTTTGACCGATTTTACCGGGCGGATAAAGCAAGGACTTTTACCGGCGGATTCGGAGTTGGGCTGTCCATTGCCAAAGCAATCGTAACGCAGCATAAGGGAGAAATTTACGCTTATAAAAAAGATGCAGACGATATTGGTTTTAAAGTGATATGGCGGCAATAAATGACATTCTTAGGAGGAAGTGGCCACGGCGGTTGCTTCCTTTTCCGTTCACAAAATTTTCACGGCTTTCTTTAGGCTGCCTTTAGTTTCCTGTTGTATGATGTATCCAGATTTTTGATGGGAGGAACATAATTGTTGAAAAATGAAACTTACAGGCATGAACTGAAATACCAGATTTCTATGGCAGACTATTTTGCTATGCGCCAGAGGCTGCGGCTGGTGATGAAGTCGGATGGGCATACCAGGGAGGATGGGAAATATACAATCCGAAGTATTTACTTTGATAATTCGGATGACAAAGTGCTGCGCGAAAAAATAAACGGCGTGCAAAAACGTGAAAAGTTTCGCATTCGCTATTATAACGATGATCTTTCATTTTTAGTATTGGAAAAAAAGATCAAATGGAACAGTCTCTGCCGGAAAATAGATGCTAGATTTACGGAAAAAGAATGCAGAGCCTTGCTGAAAGGCGATATGAGTTGGATGATGGCGCATCCGTCCGGCCTTGTACGGGAGCTTTATTGTAAAATGGGAAGCCAGCAGCTGAAACCCAGGGTGTTGGTATCCTACATACGGGAACCTTATGCATATACTGCCGGCAATGTCCGTGTTACTTTTGATTCTCACATCCGCAGTACACTTTTCCATCGGTCATTTTTGGAAGAAAGGATGCCGGATATAGATGTTGCCGACAAGCCGGAAAACATCATACTGGAGATAAAGTTTGATGCATTTTTGCCGGATGTAATTCAGGATCTTCTGCAGACAGAAAATATTCGTCAGCAGGCTTATTCAAAATATGGAGCCAGTCGGAGATTTGGTTGACATATAAAACACAGATGAGAATATGTGATTCCTTACTGACTGTAAGGGACATTGACCATAAATATGTTTTAATAGGGAGGAAGATATATGAGCTTTCATGACATTTTTAAATCCAGTTTTCTGGAGAGTGTATCTGAATTTTCAATCGTTGATACGATTCTGGGTATGGCGATTGCCGTGGTAATCGGCCTGTATATTTTTATGATTTATAAAAAGACTTTGTTGGGTATTATGTATTCCAGCAGTTTTGCCCTTACATTGGTGGGGCTTTCTCTTGTGACAACACTCGTTATTATGGCGGTTACATCTAATGTGGTACTTTCCCTCGGTATGGTCGGCGCGTTATCCATTGTCCGATTTCGAGCTGCTATCAAGGAGCCGGTAGAGATTGTGTTTTTGTTTTGGGCGTTGGCCGCAGGTATTGTGATCGGAGCAGGAATGATTCCGCTGGCTATTATTGGTTCTGCTATGATCGGGGTGATTCTCCTGCTGTTTGCAAACCGCAAGATCCACAATCATCCCTATATCCTTGTTCTGAATCTGCAGGATGAAAAGGCAGAGCAGGAAGCTCTTGGCATTTTGGGGCAGGATGTCGAACGATATATCGTAAAGTCTAAAACAGTGAATGCAGGGGGGATAGAATTGACAGCTGAGCTTCGCACCAAGGATGCGACAACTGATTTTGTCAATCAGATTCAGAATATTATGGGAGTAGAGAATGCAACTTTAGTCAGCTATAACGGCGAATATATGTCCTGACGGAGGAAAACATGATCGCACATAAAAACATTACAAAAATCGTTGCAGTGCTCATGGCTGCTGTTACCTGCCTGTGCCTGGCAGCAATCGTATACGCCAAGCCGCTTACAGAGGCTTTTGGCGGTTTGGGTGTAACGATGGAATATTCGTCCAAACTCTTTGATACAGATGAAATTCTGAGTATTAATATTATCATGGATGACGCAGAATGGAGTGAAATGCTTTCTGATGCTATTTCGGAGACATACAGTCAGTGTGATGTGGAGATTAACGGTGAAATGTTTTATCGTGTCGGTATCCGGCCAAAAGGAAATACGAGCCTCACAGCCATAGCAAGTGATCCGGATACGGATCGGTACAGCTTTAAGCTGGAATTTGATCAGTATGTAGAAGGCCAGAGCTGTTATGGTCTGGACAAATTGATTTTAAATAACAGTTATGCCGATGCAACGAGCATGAAAGAGGCACTCATTTATGATATGTATCAATATCTGAACACGGATGCCTCCCTTTACAATTATGCCAGAATTTCTGTGAACGGCGAATACTGGGGTGTGTATCTGGCTCTGGAAGCGGTGGAGGATAGTTTTATGCTGAGAAATTACGGCACAGAAAACGGAAAGCTTTACAAGCCGGAGGGCGTGGATATGGGAGGCAAAAGACCAGATTCTGGAAATAGGATGCCGCCGGATGGAGAGCCGGGCAGAGGAGATCCCCCCTGATCAATTTGACGGAAGGAAGCAGCCGTCCCGGAAAAATAGGGATCACTCAAATACTGCCGGGGAGATACAGGAGGCTGCAACTGAAGACCGCGGGGAAAAAACCATGCCAGAAGAGGCACCTTCCGGATTTTTCGGAGACGGGGGATTTGGCGGGTTTTCTATGGGTGGAGGCGGCGCAGACCTGAACTATACCGATGATGAACCAGACAGCTATTCTGCGATCTGGGACGGGGAAGTGACACAGAGCGGAAAAGCTGATCGCAGACGGGTTATAACAGCATTAAAAAATATATCGGAAGGCACGTCGCTTGAAAGATACATGGATGTGGACAATCTGTTGAAGTATATGGCGGTTCACGTTTTTTCCGTCAATGAGGACAGTCTTTCGGGTATGATGGCACATAATTATTATTTGTATGAGGCCGATGGGAGGCTTAACATTCTCCCATGGGATTATAACCTTACACTTGGTGGAATGGGTGGAAGGGGCGGAGCAAATGGTGACGACAGTGCAACGGGCATCGTGAATGATGCGATAGACAATGCCTTTTCCGGCACGGATTTTTTTGACGCGCTGATGGAAAATGAGGAATATCACTCAAAATATGATTGCTATTTGCAGCAGCTTACAGATGAATATGTTTTCGGCGGAGGATTTGAAAAATTTTATGAGCGTGTACGCAGGCAGATCGATTCATTGGTCGAGACTGACCCGACCGCTTTCTATACTTATGAAGAATATTCGGACGCAGCAGACACCTTGTACGAGGTGGTGCAGCTGCGCGGAAAATCTGTGAAAGGACAGGTGGAGGGCACAATTCCATCAACAAGTGATGAACAAAAAAATTCAAAAGCTTTGGTGGATGCCTCGCATCTTGATCTGAGCGTGATGGGAAGTATGGATATGGGGGATCCGATGAGAGAGTGGAATGAATCTTCGGATCGAACCGGATTGGACAATCTGACGAAAATGAAAATGCAGAATTGATTTTTTTGTGCTTTTCGTATAGAATTAATAATTACGGATGATGCTTACAATTTTTATAGCAAAAATGATTCATGAAAAGCAGGAGGGTATAAATGGCAAAAAAAATATTGTTTGCAGGGGAATCGTGGATGAGTTTTACCACCCATGTAAAAGGATTTGACAGTTTCACGACATCAGTTTATGAAGAAGGCGCGACGGAGCTGATTGCGGGATTGCGCAGGGGCGGGTTTCAGGTGGACTATGTTCCGAACCATATAGCGGGTTCGCAGTTACCGACAACTCTGGCAGGTTTTCAGGAGTATGACGCAATTATTTTGTCGGACATCGGCTCAAATACATTGCTGCTGACAGACAATACGTTTGTTCATGGGCAGACCACGCCCAATCGCTGTGAGCTGATCAGGCAGTATGTCCTGGGAGGCGGCGCTCTTCTGATGATAGGCGGATATATGTCTTTTTGCGGGATTGATGCGAAGGCGAGATATGGCAGTACGGCGATTGCGGATGTTCTTCCGGTCGTCTGTCTGGATACGGATGACAGGGTAGAATGCTGTGAGGGAGCGAGGGGAACCGTTGTAAGCGAGCACCCGGTTGTGGAACATATTTCAGGGGAATGGCCCGCCGTGTTAGGGTACAATAAAACAAAGAGGCATGAAAAGGGTCTGGTTCTGGCAGAGATATGCGGAGATCCTCTGATAGCAGTCGGTGATTTTGGCGAGGGAAAATCAGCGGTGTATACATCAGATTGTTCACCGCACTGGGGAACCAGAGAATTTATGGACTGGGAATATTATTCTGTGTTATGGAAGCGCATTCTTGATTATATTACAAGCGAAAGGAAAAAGTAACCGGAAGACAGAGAGCAGCGTATGAAATTGGAGTAAATCTGTAGGATAGCAACAGATTTGCTCCGATTTTTATTCCCGCGGGCAATGAAGAAAACAGCCATGTTTACATGAATATTTGACGAATGCCGTGAGGATCGCATTCCCCGCTGCCTGGCAATGCGGCAAGCTCGATACCCTGTTGCTTGCAGAGGGGTATGTGATTTTTCGCTATCCCCGGGAAAAGCAAACGTGCCGGTCATTTTTTTCGGGGAAACGGAGAATCCGAAGCTCACGGAAAATCCTGTGATACTGTCTGAGGGAGCGCGGAGGATGGCGGCATTTATGATGGATTTCAGAGAATGATGCTGTTGTAATGTCTGCTATAATCAGTTATACTAAAAAAAATGGGCTTGCATTAAGCCGGCAGACGCCGGGAATGGGATGTAAAATCCCGGGTTTTGGGAGTTCCGGTGGATAACCGGATCAGCAGCTATTCGGTGGGATTGGGGAGCTGCATGACAGAACAATTATTTAGAAAGAGGGTTGTTTTATAGATGAAATTGGATAAGCAGACGATGAGAAGTATCCGCCACATCATTTTATTTCTGGCGGCGGTGGTATTGTGTGTAATCAATATTAAAGAGGTACTGGGCACGTTTCGATTTGTCCTTGGCATATTGCGGCCATTTCTGTGGGGCGGGGCGATTGCCTTTGTGGTGAATATCCCTCTGATCGCAATAGAAAAGCGCCTGTTAAAAGGGTGGAGGGGAAAATATGCCGAAAAGCTGAAGCGGCCGGTGAGTCTGCTTCTGTCGCTTTTTCTGATTCTGCTTGCCATTGTGTTTGTGGTTATGACGGTGGTTCCCCAGCTGGGCAAAACGATTGTGGATCTGGGCAACAAGCTGCCGGTGTTTCTGGATGAATCTCTGGCACAGCTGGAAGAGCTCTGCGCCTCCAACCCGCAGGTTATCGGATATCTGGAAGAGCTGGAGGATCTGTCCTTTGACTGGGATAAGATCTTAAGCGGCGCCGTGAGCTTTCTGCAAAATGGAGTAGGCAGTATGGTGACCTCCACGGTATCTGTGGCGGGCACAATCATCGGTGCAGCTGTCAATATCGCAGTGGCGCTCATTTTTTCGATTTATGTACTTTCCGGGAAGGAACGGCTTGGCGACCAGGGAAGGCGTATTTTAAAGGCGTACCTGGGGGAGCGGATGAATGCGCGGGTGCTCCGGGTGCTTGGGCTATTGAACAATAACTTTAACAGTTTTATTTCCGGGCAGTGTCTGGAGGCGGTTATACTGGGAACCATGTTTGTGGTGGTGCTGACGGTGTGTCGGATTCCGTATGCGCTTCTGATCGGAGTGCTGATCGCATTTACGGCGCTGATTCCAATCGTAGGCGCTTTTATCGGCTGTGGGGTCGGAGCATTTTTGATTTTGGTGGACAATCCCGCCAAAGCAGTTATCTTTGTAATCATCTTTCTGGTGCTCCAGCAGGTGGAGGGGAACCTGATCTATCCCTATGTTGTGGGAAACTCGGTGGGACTGCCCTCCATGTGGGTGCTGGTAGCTGTAACTCTGGGCGGGAGCCTGATGGGTGTGTCAGGGATGCTGTTGTTTATTCCGCTGTTTTCTACTGCATATGCGCTGCTTCGGGATGATGTAAATGTGCGGAACGAAAAGCAGACACCCGCAGTGAAAGATAACGGCAGGGGAGGGGAGATGAAGGATGTTTGAATTTGTGATAATTCCCGTCGCTGTCGTCTCGGGGGACGGTATTTTAAAAAAATTTGCGGAAAAAACACTTTCGGACGGAAAGACAAGAAGGCATGCCGGGGGACGTGTGCTGCTTCGGCTGTTTCATAACCCGGGTGTGGCGCTTGGCGGATTAAAAAATCATCCCCGGGCGGTGCTTGGGATAAACGGCGTGCTGCTGTGCGCCACAGCCGGGGTGCTTGCGGCGCTTTTGCGGCATCCGGGGAAGCTGGCCGCGAAGACGGGGCTTGCGTTGATGCTGGGCGGCGGAGGCAGCAATTTTACAGAACGTCTGCGGCATGGATTTGTGACGGATTATGTGTCGTTTAATTTTGGGAAACGGCTTGCGCGGCTGAACAAGGTAGTGTTTAATTGCTCGGATTTCTGCGTGTTTATCGGGGCGGTGCTGTTTGTGGCGGAGGCTCCCAATTTATAAAATCGGAGTAAACTATTTATGAAAGCATTTTTGTTAAAGGATCAGAAGCATTTTATGAACCAGCTCTTAAAAAGCGAGCTGTTTGATCGTTTCCTGCTCTCGGAGGCGGCGATCCACGGCGCGGTTTCCTGCCATGTGGACGGCCGCATGAACCGGGACTTTTTTGATGCGGAGGAATTCGAGGAGCTGACGGCGGATGGCAGTGAATACATTCCGTTTTCTTATTTTCGTCCGGTTTGTTATGAGCTGATCCGGGGAAAACATACGCCTGTGTACCTGAAATTTGTCTTTCTGCTCTCGCCGGAAAACGCCAGAAAGACGATTGCCAGCGCGGACTGCGGATTGAGTGACCGGGATGTGGGCGGTATGTTTTTAAATTTTTCCTTTCGGGAGGGCACCATGACGCTCACCACCGGTATTTCCTACCGGACCTTCACTGCGGACCACACACTGGATGCGGCCTGGGATGCGCTGGCGGCACGGTTTTTGACGAAAAATCAGATTTCCTTTGATGTGCAGTAGCCTGCCGGTGGCTTGCCTTTGGGATACGCGCTTGCTGTCCCCTTACCGGTCACGGAGTGAAAAGTGACACAAAAGCTGCAGGTGGAACTGCCAGAAAGATTTCATTGTGAGAAACTCATTTTTGGTATATAATGATTTCCGTGAGAAGGAAGAGGGGAGAGAAAAAACGTGACTGCGGATTTGGTGAGTGTAATTGTGCCGATTTACAATGTTGAAAAATACCTGGAAAGATGTATCGCATCCATTGTGGCACAGACCTGGGAGAATATGGAAATTATTCTGGTGGATGACGGTTCCACGGATGGCAGCGGCGCTATTTGTGATAAGTGGGGAGAAAGAGACGGCAGAGTCACGGTGCTTCACAGGAAGAACGGCGGCTTGTCGGATGCCAGAAATGCAGGACTCGACCGTGCTGCCGGCGACTATATCGTGTTTGTTGACAGTGACGACTATGTAGATCCGGTTCTGGTCAGTTATTGTCTGGCTGTGCTTAAGAGAAAACGGGTTGACATGGTGGTGTACGGCTATCACAGGGTGGACGATGCATACAATGATCTGATAGCATGTGATGTGTCCAAACCGCGGGAAGAGAGGGTAAAGAAAGAGGATCTGCAGGATTTATACCTTTGTGCAAACAAAATTCCGGTGGCGGTGTGGAGCAAGTTTTATAAACGGAAGGTGTGGGAGCGTTTGAGATTCCCGGTGGGACGAATTTATGAAGACCGTTTTGTGATGCTGGATGTGCTGGCGAATGCGGATCAGGCGGTCATTTCCGATAAAAAGTTATACTACTATAGAAGGCGGCCGGGAAGCATTACGCATGTCAGGAACAGAAAATCGTATTATGATTTACTTGAGTCCTACAGATTCGATTGCGAACGATTAAAAAAGAACCGCAAATTATACAACTTGGTGCTGTCAGGATATACGGCAGAGTTGATGGGATTATATGAGATTGAAACGAAGAGAAACAGAAAGAAGATTTTAAAACACTTTCGGAGAACCATGAAATTCCCGGTCAGACATGGGTGTTGGAAAACAGCAATTGTGTTGACCCTGTTTTTTATTCATCCGGGGATTTATGAATGGTTATTCGTAGAGCACAGAGAGGAAGTGCGAGCGTTGGAGCGAAGGCTTCATATAAAATACGGTGATATGCCAGTGCAGGGGGATCGGCGGGACTTTTATTCGTGACCCGGATGAATTAACGAGTCGCACAGAGAAGAAAATGGCTGACGCATAAATGATCGGACAGAAACGAACAGATCGAACTAATTGTAACAGGACAGCTGGTCTAACTGTCATAAATAATTTGTATGAAAATTTTAAGGCGGGAGGAGCTATGAAGAAGAAACAGGGAAAATATGTGGTCGCTTTGCTGCTTCTGGCGGCTGCGGTGATGCTTGGCGGCTGCGGCGACGAGCTGGTTTCGCAGGTACTCTCAAGAAAGGAAGTCAAGCAGGAGCTGGAGTTGGTGGAGTGCGTCTCTGCCGACCGTTATGTGCATAATACGCTGGATGAGGGACTGCAGCAGGTTTATGATGAGATGCTTTATGCTATCCTGAATTTTCAGGATAATGTGCGTCTTTCCACGACGAACACATCGGACGTCAAGACATGCTACAATGCAATCTGCGCCGATTACGGTGAGATTTTCTGGGTGGAGAGCTGCTCCTACGGTGAGCTTTCCGTCAGGGGCAAGCCGTATGCGGTGAGCTTTGTGGTCAATTATGCTTTCACGCCTCAGGAGGTGGAGGAATATAAACGGCAGATGCAGCCGGTGATCGACGAGTATCTGGCGCGCCTTGACAAGTGTGAGAGCGATTATGAGAAGACGGAAGTGCTTTACCGTAAGCTGATTAAGGAGGTAGGCTACGACCTTGCCGCCGAGAATAACCAGAATATTTTAAGCGTTTTCCTCGGCAAGGAGACGGTGTGCCAGGGTTATGCGTGCGCCACCCAGTATCTTTTGCAGCAGTCCGGGATCCCGTGCACCATCGTCACCGGAACGGCTCAGGGGCAGCCTCATGCCTGGAACCTTGTCCGGCTGGACGGCGACTACTATTACATTGATGTGACCTGGGGAAATACTGATTTTATGGGTGATGAAGCCGGAGAAAAGCCGCAGATCAATTACGCGTATTTAAACATCACATCCGAGGAGCTGCTGAAAAATCACACGCTGCAGGTGGATTTTCCGGTGGAGCTGTGCGAGAGCACCGAGAACAACTATTACAGGAAGAAAAAGCTCTTTTTTGACACGTGGGACGAGGACGCTATCGGCGCGAAGTTCGCAAGAGCATACGACAAGGGAAAGGACAGTGTCTCGGTGAAGTTTGCGGACAGTGAGCTTTTTGACGAAGCATGGGATTATTTTATCGATGAACAGCATATCACAGACTACTGCGAGGGGATTTCGCAGATCTACTATGTGCCGGACAAGGATTTAAATATTCTTACCATATATTTTTAAAAAACCCTTTTCAAACGGGTCGATTTATGTTACTGTAAATGTAGTAATAAAAACCATATGATATTGCTAACAAACAAATATTATGTAATTTGCGGAAATGTATATACTGATAATTATTAATCATAATATTATAGAGGCAAAGGCAAACGGAAGATACCTTTTTATATCAGGAGGAAGGCAGGACGCGACGTATTTTTGAAAGATGCCTTCCGACGAAATGTCCGCGAGCGAAGCGAACGGGCGCTACATTGATGAGGAGGCAAGGTATGAGTTATAAGATCGTAATTGATAGCTGCGGCGAGCTGACGGAAACGTTAAAAGAAGATGCGCACTATGAAAATGTTGCATTGGAGCTGGATGTGGACGATTACCATGTATTGGATGACGAGAGCTTCAATCAGCTGGAGTTTTTGCAGAAGGTAAAGCAGAGTCCCAACTGTCCGAAATCTTCCTGTCCGCCGCCGGCGCGTTTTATGGATGCCTTTGGCGAGGATACGGATCATGTATACATGGTTACCCTGTCTTCACAGCTGTCCGGTTCCTACAACAGCGCGATGCTTGCGAAGGAGCTTTATGAGGAGCAGCAAGATAACGAGGACGAGAAGAAGCGCACGAGGATCCATGTGTTTGATTCCAAATCAGCTTCCATCGGAGAGACCCTGATCGGCATGAAAATCCAGGAGCTGGAGGAGCTGGGAGAGAGCTTTGAGCGCATTATCGAAAAGGTGGAGCACTACATTGCGGAGATGAACACGTTCTTTGTATTAGAGAATCTGGAGACTTTGCGCAAAAACGGCCGGCTCAGCGGAATCAAGGCGGTGCTTGCGACTGCACTCAATATTAAACCGGTGATGGGTTCCACGGACATTGGCTCCATTCAGCAGCTTGGTCAGGCCCGGGGGATGAACAAGGCGCTTGAGAGTATGGTGGAAAAGATGCTGAGTGTCACAAAAAACTGCGAGGAGAAGGTGTTGGCGATCGCACATTGCAATTGCCCGGACCGTGCAAAGCGCGTAAAGGAACGGATCGAGCGGTTTGCGAATTTCAAAAATATCGTCATTGTGGATACGGCGGGTATCAGCTCCATGTATGCAAACGACGGCGGTGTGATACTGGCAGTGTAGGCGCTGTGTGGCGTTCCCGGGGTAAAAAGGTTTTGTGGAAAAGCTTATAATGACACATACAAAAGCAGGGCCTGGCGCCTTGCTTTTTTGGTGCATAGAATTTATAATAAAACCTTGAGGAAGGAAGGTGTCGGACATTGCAGGAAGAAAGGCAGGCGGCGGAGCGCTTTGCGGTGGATCCCCAGGTGGGCTTGCATGAAAAGCAGGTGACAGAACGCCGTGAGCAGGGGCTGACCAACAGACATGTATCCTCTGCGACAAAGACGACAGGGGATATTATAAGAGAAAATGTGTTCACATATTTTAACGCAATCTTTCTGATCCTTGCAGTGCTTCTGATCATGGTTGGCTCGCTGCGCGACCTGACCTTTCTGATCGTGATCATATCGAACGCCTGTATCGGGATTTTTCAGGAGCTGCGCGCAAAAAAGGTGCTGGACGAGCTGACGCTTGTGAGCCGTGCAAAGGTGAAGACTCTGCGGGATGGCGTGCGGGTGGAGATGGACAGTGAAAAGCTGGTAAGGGATGACATGGTTATTTTATCGGCGGGGGTGCAGATTCCGGCGGATGCCGTTGTAGAGCGGGGAAGCCTGTCCGTGAACGAATCGCTGCTTACGGGAGAGTCCGATGAGATTGTGAAGCGCGCGGGGGATGAGCTGTTATCCGGCAGCTTTATTGTCTCCGGCGAGTGCATCGCCAGACTTACACAGGTGGGTGCGTCGTCCTATATCTCAAAGCTGACCTTGCAGGCCACCCGGTCCAGGGACGGAGAATTATCCGAGATGATCCGCGCTTTGAATAAGCTGGTGAAGGTGATGGGCGTTTTGATCATACCCATCGGCATCACGCTGTTTGTACAGCAGTATGTGATCAGCGGAAACTCTTTAAGGAGCAGCGTGACCGCCATGGTGGCGTCGGTGCTGGGTATGATACCGGAGGGGCTCTACCTCATGGCTACCATTGCTATGGCGGTGAGTGCGCTGCGTCTTGCGGGAAAACAGGTATTGATCCACAACATGAAATGTATTGAGACGCTGGCACGGGTGAATGTGCTCTGCGTGGATAAAACCGGGACCATCACGGAGCCGCGGATGAGTGTTCACGCAGTGCTCCCTATGTGCGATGGCTTTGCAGGCAGCAGGGTAGAGTCCTGGCTTGCATCCTTTGCCCATGGACAGGCAAAAGACAATCTCACGATGGAGGCGCTGCAGGACTACTACAGGGATGTGCCCGCAGCTTTTCAGGCGCAGCAGGTGCAGGGATTTTCCTCGAGGACAAAGTATTCCGGGATGCGGCTTGGCGGATATTCCTTCGTGCTGGGAGCGCCGGAGTTTGTGCTGCGGGAGGAATACGGCTCTCAGGCGCATCTGATTGAGGAGCACGCCCAGGCGGGTTACCGTGTGCTTGTCTTTGCCGCCTACGAGGGAGAGTTGAGCGGCGGTCCTCTTGTGGGGGAGGCACATACCCTGGCTTATGTATTGTTCTCGAATCCGGTGCGGGCGGGCGCGAAGGAGACCTTTGCGTATTTTGCCGGTCAGGGTGTGCAGGTGCGCGTCATATCGGGCGACAATCCGGTGACGGTGGCAGAGGTGGCCTCTCAGGCGGGCATTGCGAATGCGGGACGCTTTGTGGATGCCTCGACGCTTCAGACGCCGGAGGATTTGGCGGATGCCGCCAGCAGATATGTGGTGTTCGGCAGGGTGACGCCGGAGCAGAAACGCGCGCTCGTGCAGGCGATGAAGGCCCGGGGAGAGACGGTGGCCATGACCGGGGACGGCGTAAACGATGTTCTGGCGTTGAAGGACGCGGACTGCAGCATTGCCATGGCCTCCGGCAGCGAGGCGGCCTCGCAGGTGGCGCAGCTTGTCCTGCTGGATTCTGATTTTTCAAAAATGCCGTCGGTTGTGATGGAAGGGCGGCGCGTTGTGAACAACATCGAGCGGACGGCTTCCCTCTTTCTCGTGAAAAATATTTTTTCGATGTTTTTGGCGCTGGTTTCGGTGTGCATGGTGCTGGAGTATCCGTTGGAGCCGTCGCAGGTATCGCTTATCGGCATGTTTACCATCGGCATTCCCGGCTTTATCATGTCGCTGGAGCCGAATGAAAACCGTATTCAGGGCAGCTTTTTGCCAAAGGTGATCTTAAAAGCACTGCCCGCGGGGCTTACCGATGTCATTGTCGTCAGTGCGATGGTGATTTTCTGCCGGGAGTTTGCGGTGAACGAGCAGGATGTGTCAACGGCGTGTACGATTATCGTGGCGATTGTCGGCTTTATGATCCTGTATCGGACTGCATCCCCCATGACGCGCCTGCACTGGGTGATGCTCATCGGTGTGATCCTTGGCTGGCTCTTCTGTGTGACGATGGTGCGTCATCTGTTTGCCATCAACAGCATTTCGAGGCAGTGCGCGATGCTGCTGGTTCTCTTTGCGATGCTGACGGAGCCGCTTCTGCGGTATCTGAGCCTGCTGGTGCAGAAGGCAAGAGTGTTGTACTGGCGGATACGGAAGAGTCACGGAGATACGGGAAAGTAAAGGGCAGGTATGACGGGAGCGGATGTTATGACAGAAAAGCAAAGGCTGCGAAAACAAAAAAAGATGTGCAGGGATACCCTTCCCCTCCGGGAGCGCGAGTCAAAATCGACGCGGATCTGTGAGGCGCTAAAGAATCATCCGCTCTGTAAAGCGGCGCGGTTCGTATACTGCTATGCGCCCCTTGGCAGTGAGGCGAATATCTGGCCGGTTGTGGACTGGCTTTGGGAGTCGGGACGAAGGGTTGCATTTCCCCGTGTTACCGGGGACGGCGAGATGGAATTTTTTGAGGTGCGGGGACGAAAGGAGCTGCGGGAGGGTTCGTTTCATGTGATGGAGCCGGGGGATGCGGATGCTTCCCCGGTGGACTGGGAGGGCGCGCTGGTGCTGGTGCCGTTTGTGGCTTTCGCCGCGGACGGGGCGCGCTGCGGCTACGGCCGGGGCTATTACGACCGCTATTTTGCCCTGCACCCGAATCTGGTGCGCCTTGGCGTTGGCTTTTCGTGCCAGCGGTGCGGGGAGCTTTGTTCCGTGTGTGAGGAAAGTGATGAGCGGCTGGATTATGTGCAGACGGAAGATATGTGTTATGACGCGCTGCAGACCTTTTCCTATGAAAAGATGGCGGATAAGATCTGCGGCAGCAGGCGCTTCGGGCGGGCACCGGGGGTGGAGTGTGCGGGGGCGCTGATGGAATCGCTGTCCCATCCCGAGCGGGAGCTTTCCTTTGTCCACATCGCGGGGACAAACGGCAAAGGCTCGGTGGCGGCGTTTCTCCGGGAAATCTGTGTGCAGGAGGGCGTGCGGGCCGGGCTGTTTACATCCCCCCATTTGCAGTCCTTCACAGAGCGGATTTTGATCGGGCATACGGAAATTTCACAGGAGGACGTGCTGAGGCTCGGGCGGCAGGTTCTGGCGCATGACCATCTTCTGATGGTGAGGGAAGGGTTAAAATGCACGATGTTTGATCTGTGCTTTGGGATTGCACTGCTGTATTTTAAGGAGCAGGGCGTGGAGCTGGTAATACTGGAGACCGGGATGGGCGGGCGGCTGGACTCGACGAACTGCATTCCGGCGCCTCTTGTGACGATAATCACGGCTATCGGACTGGAGCACACGGAATATCTCGGCGATACGCTGGAAAAAATTGCAGCGGAGAAGGCGGGCATTTTGAAATCCGGCACGCGGGCGGTGATTATGGCGCAAAAAAAGGATGAGGAGCCGGCTGTGACAGGGTGTATGGCACAGAAGGTGCTGACAGACTGCTGTAAAACGCTCGGTATTCCGTACCGGATCAGCGGTGAGATCGACGGGCAGGGCATGTATGAGCTGCCCATGCACGGTGCCTGTCATTATGAGATCGGTATGCCGGGCGCTTACCAGAGGAGAAACGCGGCGGCGGCGCTGGAGGCGGCGGAGCTTTTGATTGCGTGCGGGGAGGAGGCTGCAGCGGAGATTCCCGGGGTGTCGGCGTTTGGGAAAAATGCGGCTGCAGCGGAGCCATCCGGTGCGCTCCGGGCAGAGACGGACTATGTTTCCGCCGATGCAAGGCAGCCGACGGGACAGACCTCGCGTCTGCCAAAGGGGCTGCAGGCAAAGCTGACGGGATTTACGCCGGAGGGATTGGCAGCCGGAATTGCACAGGCGCTCTGGCCGGGGCGCATGGAGGTTGTGCGGGGAGCACCCTGGGTGTTGCTCGACGGCGCGCATAACGCCCACGGCGTCGCGGCGCTGGCGGAAAGCCTGCGGGAGCTTGACGGGGAAGCCCGGTATGTCTTTTTCATGGGCGTCATGGCAGAAAAGGATTACGTGCAGATGGCGGAGCTGATATTGCCCCTGGCAAAGCATATTTACACGCTGGCACCGGAGAGTGAGCGGGCGCTCTCGGCAAAGGCGCTCTGCGAATCGATACGCGCCCGGGGAGGAAGGGCAGATGTCTGCGGAGGTGTTGACGAGGCGATAGCGCTGATCCGGTCATTTCCGCCGGAGGAAAAATGTGTGATTTTCGGCTCTCTTTATCTGATCGGAGAGGCCAGGGAGCGGTTTGTATCAATGTGACATACAGTGGCCCGGATATGCCGCGCGGCGCCGGGACAGGAAAGGGAATTGTTATGAGAGTGACGGTAAAGGTCGGCACCTCGACGCTGGCGTATCCCACTGGACGGCTGAATATCCGTCATGTGGAGGAGCTGGTGAAGGTGCTCAGTGATTTAAAAAACGCCGGGCATGAGGTTGTTCTGGTCTCATCCGGTGCGATTGGAATGGGGGTGGGAAAGCTGCCGCTTAACAGGCGCCCGGAGGATATGCCCACGAAGCAGGCGGCGGCCGCCGTGGGGCAGTGCGAGCTGATGTACACCTATGACCGGCTGTTCACGGAATACAATCATGTGGTGGCACAGATTCTGCTCACCGGGGCAGATTTTGACCACGAAGAGCGGCGGATCAATCTGGAAAATACGCTGTTTCGGCTTCTGGAGCTGGAAGCGATTCCCATTATCAACGAGAACGATACGATCGCCACGGAGGAGATTTCCGTCGGCGACAACGATACGCTGGGTGCCATTGTGGCGAAGTGTGTAAAATCTGATTTGCTGGTGCTTCTCTCGGATATTGACGGGCTTTACACTGCTGATCCGCGGGAGGACAAAAACGCGCGCTTTATCTCCCGGGTGGAGATTATCACACCGGAGATCGAGGCGCTGGCTGGCGGCAGCGGCACCTCCTTTGGAACGGGAGGAATGGCGACAAAGCTCCATGCGGCGCGCATCGCCATGCAGGCGGGTTTTGACATGGTTATTGCAAACGGCGCAAGGCCGGAAATTTTATATGATATCGTGGACGGCAAGCGAGTCGGCACGAGGTTTATCGGGGAGGGAAACGTATGACAACACAGGAAATTTTAGAAATGGCAAAGCGTGCAAAAATTCAGATGGCACAGGCGGATACGGGGAAGAAAAATGCGGCGCTTAGGGCTATGGCGGATTGGCTGGAGTCGGAGACAAACGCGATTTTGACGGCAAACGAGGCGGATCTGTCGGCATCAAAGGGCACGATCACGGAGGTGATGATGGATCGTCTGCGGCTGACAAAGGAGCGCATCGCGGATATGGCGGAGGGCATTCGTCAGGTGGCGGCATTGCCGGACCCGGTGGGAAGGGTGATAAAAAGCCACAGCACGCCGGGCGGTCTGCTGATCGAGCGCAAGGCCTGTCCGTTAGGTGTGGTGGCCATCATATATGAGAGCCGTCCGAATGTGACCGCCGATGCGGCGGCATTGGCGGTGAAGAGCGGGAATGTGTGCGTTTTGCGCTGCGGCAAGGAGGCCTGGCGTTCCTGCGCAGCCATTGTCCATGCGCTGAAACAGGGACTGGCATCAAAACAGCTCCCTATGGAGGCAGTCAGCCTGATTGAGGATACGACGCGGGAGAGCGCTAGAGCGCTGATGCAGGCAGTGGGCTATGTGGATCTGCTCATTCCGCGGGGCGGTGCGGGTTTGATTTCCGCGTGCGTGGAACAGGCAAAGGTGCCCTGTATTCAGACCGGAACCGGTATCTGCCACATTTATGTGGACGCATCCGCAGATTTGGAACAGGCGGTAACGATTGTGGAAAATGCAAAGATGAGCCGTCCCAGCGTATGCAATGCGATGGAGGTTTGTCTTGTGGCAAGGGATGTGGCCCCGGCGTTTTTGCCGATGCTAAAGGAGCGCCTGGTGGACGTACGGCTTGCGGAGGGGAAACCGGCGGCGCAGCTTCGGCTGGACCCGGAGGCGGCGGCCCTCATCGACGGCACGCCGGCGGGGCAGGCGGACTTTGACACGGAGTTTCTCGACTACATTCTGGCGGTGAGGGTCGTTGCGGATGTGGACGAGGCCATTTCGCATATCGCGGCGCACTCTACCGGGCACAGCGAGTCGATTCTCACAAGGAACGAGGAGCATGCAGAGCAGTTTACGGCGGCGGTGGATTCGGCGGCGGTCTATGTCAACGCGTCCACGCGGTTTACGGACGGCGGCGAGTTCGGGCTGGGCTGTGAGATGGGGATTTCGACGCAGAAGCTTCACGCCAGAGGGCCGATGGGGCTGGAAGAGCTGTGCAGTTATAAATATATCATTCACGGTGACGGGCAGATTCGATGAAGCTTGTACTAGAGGAGTAGAGCAAATGAAAGTGAATAAGCAGACAAGGCAACGTTTTTTTCTTTGCGCACCGGTACTTTTTTTGCTGGCATTCGCAGGCTTCTTCCTGTATACAGGAATGCAGGCGCGGGCGGCCGTTAAGGTGGCACCTGTCAGGGAATTTCGCGTCTCGGAGAAAACGCCGAACAGCGTAAAGCTCTCGTGGCAGGCGGTGAAGGGCGCGGACGGTTACCAGATTTACCGCCGGGAGGGAGAACGTGGCAGCTATAAAAAGGTAAAGACGCTTTATGGAGGGGAAAAACGGACGTGGCGGGACTACGGCAGGGTTCCGAAGAAAGTGTACGATTATAAGATCCGTGCGTTTCAAAAAGGGGCGAAAAACAGCTACAGTGCAAAGAGCGCCGCGGTGAAGGCGAAGATTCCGACTGCAGTCGCCAAATACGGAAAGCTCTCCGTGAAGGGCGGAAGGCTGGTGGACAAAAACGGCAAGGCGGTTCAGCTCAAGGGTGTCAGCTCCCACGGCATGTCCTGGTATCCCCAGTATCTGAATGAAAAAGCATTTCGCACCATGCGGGACGAGTGGGGTGTGGAGGTTGTGCGGCTTGCCATGTACACGGCGGAGTACAACGGCTACTGTACCGGAGACAAGGCGAATCAGGCGGCGCTGAAAAAACAGATTTACCGTGCGGTGGACGCGGCGAAAAAGCTGGGGCTTTATGTGATCATTGACTGGCATATTTTAAGCGACAACAATCCACAGACGTATCAGACGCAGGCGAAGTCCTTTTTTAAGACGATGGCAAAACGCTACAGGGACGAAAAGCATGTGATTTATGAGATCTGCAACGAGCCGAACGGCTCCACCAGCTGGCCGCAAATCAAATCCTATGCAAAACAGGTCATAAAGACGATTCGCGCGTACGATAAGAACGGCATCATCATTGTGGGCACGCCTAACTGGAGCCAGGATGTCGATTTGGCGGCGGCTTCACCCATCACGGGAAACAAAAATCTTATGTACGCATTTCATTTTTATGCGGATACCCACAGGGACAGCTACCGTGCGAAGGTGAAGGCGGCGGCTGATAAGGGGCTTCCGATTTTTGTGACGGAGTACGGCATCTGTGACGCTTCCGGCTCCGGTACGGTGAACCGAAGCGAATCGGCAAAATGGATGAAGCTGTTGAACGACTATAAAATCGGCAGCTGTATGTGGAACCTTTCGAATAAGGCGGAGACCTCCGCCATGCTGAAGGCGGGCTGCACGAAAACATCCGGCTGGAAGATGTCGGACCTCTCCGAAGCGGGGAAGTGGTTTGTGAAGATGATGCAAAGCTCACTGGCGACCGTCGGCGGTACAAGCGCAGGTGATGATTCGGGTTCTGGCGGCGCAGGCGGCGATTCCGGCGGCAACGACAACAGCGGCCAGAGCACGGAAAGGGAGGCGTCTTTCGGCGGCGTAAAAATCAGCGCAGGCATCACAAACGGCTGGGGCGATAGTCCCTTCTATAAGCAGTATGCGCTGCGTATCGAAAATACCGGGACAAAGGAGCTTTCCGGCTGGAAGCTGGTGCTCACTTTTTCGGATCGTATAGAGCTGGAGTCGGGCTGGTGCGGGCATTTTTCGGTGAGTGGGAGGAAGCTCATCATTACGCCGGAAAGCTATAACAGCCACATTACCGCAGGCGGATGCGTGGAAAATGTCGGTTTTATCGTAAAGGGGAGCAAAGCGCCTGAGATGGTGGAGATTGCCTGGAGATAGGCGCGGGTTTTGCGAATATGGGAGTCAGGTTGAATGTGTCCCAAAGCGTTTGGCCGTGCAGGTGGGGCATATTTTGTTATTTGTTTTATGAATCGGATAAAAGAGGAAACAGAATGAGAAGAGCAAACATTTACAGTGTATGTCTTGTCCTGCTGCTTGCGGGCATGTTCACCGGCTGCGGGAAAAGCGGTGGAAAAGATGCCGACCGAGAGGAGACTGCGCAGGAGCAGCAGGAAGGGGAATCACAGATACAACAGGGGAACAAGGAGAAGGAAGAGGATGACGGCCAGGTGCATCTGCGTGTCTGGGCCGGCGAGGAGGATGAGGCGCTTTTGGCGGAAATCTCTAAGCGTTTTATCGCAGAGCACGCGGGGGAGGCGGACATTACCATCGACTGGGAGCTGATGGTGGAGGGACAGTGCCGACCGGGGGTGCTGGGGGATATTCTGCATGCTCCAGACGTCTATACCACGATTGACGGGGATATCCGCGCGCTTGCGGCAGGAGGCGCTGCGGCGGCGGTTTTAAACCCGGATGAGATCCGTGAAAATAATATGGATGCGGCGGTGAAGGCCGTGACGGTGGGGGATGACATTTACGGCTATCCCGTTACGGCGGACAATGGCTATTTTCTTTACTACAACAAGGCATATTTTTCTAAGAGTGATGTCACGGATTTGGATAAAATGCTGGAGATCGCGGATAAGCACTGCAAGCAGTTTGCGATGGACTGGTCATCGGGCTGGTATCTCTACGCCTTTTTCGGGCAGACCGGGCTGAACGTCGGGGCAAACAGCGACGGCGTGACAAATTTCTGTGACTGGAACAGCACGGAAAATGAGATCAGGGGCGTGGATGTGGCGGAAGCGCTTCTGGACATTGCATCTCACAAAAGCTTTGTGTCAACCCCGGACTGGCTGACGGGAATAAAAAGCGGCCAGGTCATCGCCTGCGTGAGCGGCGTGTGGGATGAGACGGTCATTAAGGAGCTGTGGGGAGACAACTACGGCGCGGCAAAGCTGCCTTGCTATACGGTAAATGGAAAAAAGGTGCAGATGGCGTGTTATTTTGGCTACAAAGTGCTCGGTGTCAATCCATATTCCAGGCATGTCATGTGGGCGCATAAATTTGCGGACTATGTGGCAAACGAGGAAAATCAGAAGCTTCGCTTTGCGATGCGTGGACAGGGGCCCTCCAACAAGCGCGCGGCTTTGTCCCCCGAGATACAGGAGGCGGTGGCGGTCCAGGCGATGCTCGCCCAGTCCGAATTTTCCGAGCCGCAGCGTCTTGGCTACAATTTTTGGGAGCCTGCTACACTGCTGGGCAATACGCTGGCGGCACATAATCCGGAAAACCTGGATTTGCAGGAGCTGCTCGATACGGTGGTATCGGACATCACAAGCTCGACCGTACAGTAGGAGGAAGGTAAATGAGAGCATTTTTTAAGATGCCTTCCGACGAAATGCCCGCGAGCAAAGTGAACGGGCGCTACCATAGTATATGAGTGGAGGGGATCATATATGAAGCAAAACAAAAAAAAGAAAAAGACAAGTATCAAGGGATGGCTGTTTATTCCGGTAGCGGCGATGGGCGTTATGATCCTGATCTCAGGTTTTGTCTCCGTGACAAACCTGCGCAATGTAAACCGGGAGGCGAGCACGATCGCGGACACTTATCTGGAGGGTATCAGCCGGCTCTCCGACATACAAAGTGACATGAAGGAAATGCATAAATTTGCGCTTTCCCATATTGTTGCCACTGATTCGGACACGATGATTCTTCTCGTGAGGTCGGTACGGGAGCTGGAAGGCAGGCTGGAAGAGGAGCTTTTGAGGTATGAGGTATATCTGGCTGACGAGGATCGCACTGCGTACAGGGAGCTTTTGGACAATTATGAAAAAGTAAAGGACTCGATTGCCTGTATGATGGCTCTGAGTGCGGATACGCAGAATGAGGCGGCGTTTGCAGTTGCAAATACGGATCTGAAAACCGATATGGATGCCATTAGCTCCAGTGTCGAGATGATGGTGGAACACGCAAAAAATTCGTCGGATGAGGCGCGCATGGCGCTTGCGGAGGTTTACCGCAATGCATTTATCACAAATCTGATTATCGCGGTGATTGGTCTGTGTATGGCGGCGGCAGCTTTTTTTGCGATTTTGCGTAAGGTGCTTTCTCCGCTTGCAAAAACGGAGAAATCCTTAGAGGACATCATGTCGGGCATTGATCGCAGGGAGGGTGATCTGACGAAGCGGGTTGCACTTTACGGAGCGGATGAGATCGGCTCCCTCGGAAGCGGCATCAACGCCTTTATTGAGCGTCTGCAGAATATCCTGCGCATGGTGACAAAGAGCTCGCAGCAGATGAACGGCATTGCGGGGGAGGTGAGTGGCAGCCTTGAAAAATCAAATGGCAGTGTCACGGAGCTGACTGAGGTGACGGAGCATTTGGCAGCCACGATGACTGAGGTGAGCAGAAATGCAGGGCTTATCAACGAAAGTGCAGCATCGGTGCAGGATGAGGTGGAGGACATGGCGAGGAGTACCGCCGAGATCAGCGGGCATTCCAAACGGATGAAGGCCCATGCGGACGATCTTGAAAACACGGCGCGCACGAATATGGAGAAGACCGAGAGAAAGGTCAACGAGATTTTGGAGGTTTTAGGGAAGGCGATTAAGGAGAGCGAGAGTGTGGCGCGGGTCAATGATCTGACGGAAGATATACTTAACATTGCAAAACAGACAAATATGCTTTCCCTGAACGCGTCCATAGAGGCGGCGCGGGCAGGCGAGGCGGGCAGGGGCTTTGTGGTGGTTGCAACGGAGATCAGCCAGCTTGCAAAGGAGAGCCAGAAGGCCGCAAATCGTATTCAGGAGATCAACGCTTCGGTGAGAGCGGCGGTTTCAAACCTGGCGGACCAGTCCACCGACCTTGTAAACTATATGAATGAGTCCATTCTTCCGGATTATCAGTCCTTTGTGAGTGCAGGTGCAGAGTATCGCCAAAACGCGTCCTTTATCGAGCAGGAGATGGAGGGCTTTGTGGGGAAAGCGGATCGTCTGAGCGGCAACGTAAACGCGATCGCGTCGTCCATTGACACGATTACCCAGGCCATCGACGAGGGCGTGGAGGGCGTGAACGGCACGGCCAGCAGCATGCAGACGCTGGCGGCGGAGATCGACGGCGTATTCGGCAGGATGGACGAGAATCAGAAGATCGCAGGCTCTCTGAAAAAGGAGACAGAGATTTTTGTCAACCTGTAGTGGCTTAGAGCCGGGGCGGTGAGTCGGAAGGCTGTGACGGCATGGTTATCTGATAAGCGCCACGAGGACAGAATATATGGTGTTTTGGCGGACACGCCAGGGCGGGAAATCCGCATGCTTTTCGAACCTGGCCGCGGACAGCTGGCTGGAAAAAGCAGCCCTGTCAGTTATTCTGACGGGGCCGCTTTTTCCAGTGCCTGCTCGATGGCGTGCAAAAGCACAGCGGAGGTGTACTGGTTTTCTGCTTCGTAGCTGATGTCGTCTAAAGACTGCTGGTCGAGGATCTGCGCCCTCAGCCGTTCGACAGTCGGCTCCATCAGCGGGTACATGACGGAGACGGTATCCTCCAGATTGATCAGTGAAATGTCCTTGATACGGTTTTCATCCACGGTGACCTGCACGTCTACACTGCGATTCTGAAAATCGATGGAAGAGGTGTAGACACCGGCTATGTAAGCAGCAGGGCTTGCAGCAGGGGTCTCCTTTTTGTCCATGCCAAACATTGTGACAAGTAAAATGACTAAAATGACACCCAGCACAAGAAAGATTGCGGTGTACACCAGCTCCTTCATATGAAGTACAAGAATTTTTGTTTGACGACTCAATGCATTACTCCTCCCTTTTGCCTGTTTAGTCTATTGTATGAAGAGAAAATAAAAAATATTAAAATTTTTTTAAAAAAGTGCTTGACTTTTATACAGACATAGGGTATATTATATTTCGTGCTAAGGAACACGGCACAAACCGACAGGAACAAACAATTGAATATGTATGCGATAGTGGCGTAGTTGGTAACGCGCGACCTTGCCAAGGTCGAGACCGCG
>CASCGD010000043.1 GCA_949132985.1 uncultured Lachnospiraceae bacterium | reverse complement strand
CATCGGAATAATAAAATTTATTCCTCACCGCTGCTAGTCCAACGTTTTCCTTTACTTTTTCGGGTGTTCGTGCTATCATTGATTTCAAAGTTTGGCCGTCCTGTAGATGGATGGCACGGGCTGAACTATGATTCATATCATTATAGAAAATGGAGGAATTATTATGTTAGTATCTGCAAAAGAGATGTTGGAAAAGGCAAAAGCCGGACATTACGCAGTCGGCCAGTTTAACATCAACAACCTTGAGTGGACAAAGGCAATCCTTTTGACCGCGCAGGAGTTAAACTCACCTGTTATTCTCGGTGTATCCGAGGGCGCAGGCAAGTATATGACAGGCTTTAAAACCGTTGCCGCTATGGTGAAGGCGATGGACGAGGAGCTTGGTATCACGGTTCCCGTAGCACTGCATCTGGATCACGGAACCTACGAAGGCTGCTACAAGTGCATTAAGGCAGGCTTCACCTCTATTATGTTTGACGGCTCTCACTATCCCATCGAGGAGAACATCGAAAAGACCAGAGAGCTTGTAAATGTTTCTCATGCGCTGGGTCTGTCCATCGAGGCGGAGGTTGGCTCCATCGGCGGCGAGGAAGACGGTGTGATCGGAATGGGCGAGTGTGCAGATCCCGATGAGTGTAAGTCTGTTGCAGATCTCGGCGTTGACATGCTGGCGGCAGGTATTGGAAATATCCATGGAAAATATCCTGCAAACTGGGCGGGCTTAAGCTTTGAGACGCTCGATGCGATTCAGCAGAAGACCGGCACGATGCCCCTCGTACTGCACGGCGGCACCGGAATCCCCGAGGATATGATTAAAAAAGCCATCGACCTGGGCGTTTCCAAGATCAACGTGAACACAGAGTGCCAGTTATCCTTTGCAGATGCGACGCGCAAATACATCGAGGCGGGCAAGGATCAGGAGGGCAAGGGCTTTGATCCCCGTAAGCTTTTAGCACCGGGAACCGATGCTATCAAGGCGACCGTTAAGGAGAAAATGGAGCTGTTCGGTTCCGTTGGCAAGGCCTGACAAAAAGGCTTAAGAAAATTAAGATTTGAAAAAAACTAAAATTTGCTCTTGCTTTTTGAAGAAAACAGGTGTATTTTAGTTGGCAGAGAAGCGAACGAGGGTGTTCCGGGACAGGTGCACCCTCGTTTCTTTTATATATGCACACAGGCGCGTAAGGAAATTTGCTGCTGACGCAGCATGCGCCCGGCGCGGCGAGTAGGGAGAAAAAGTTCCCCCTGCTCGACTGTATGCACACAGACACCAAAATGAAATATGTCAGCGAAAGCTGACGGGCGCCCGGTGCGCGGGCAGGGAAAGGCGCCTGATGGAATATCAGAAAGGGGAGAATATATGAGTGAGATTGAAAAATTCAGTGTATCGGAAATTTTCGGTGAGAATGTGTTCAACGATGCCGTCATGCAGGAGCGGCTGCCGAAAAAAACTTATAAGAGACTGCGTGAGGTGATCGAGGGTGGTCATGAGCTTGACTCTGCCACCGCGGATGTGGTTGCGCATGAGATGAAGGAGTGGGCAATCGAGCAGGGCGCGACCCATTATACCCACTGGTTCCAGCCTCTGACAGGCGTAACTGCGGAAAAGCACGATTCTTTTATCACCGCGCCGATGGATAACGGAAAGGTGCTTATGAGTTTTTCCGGCAAGGAGCTGATCAAGGGAGAGCCGGATGCGTCCTCCTTCCCTTCGGGCGGATTGCGGGCGACCTTCGAGGCCCGGGGATATACTGCATGGGATTGTACATCTCCCGCGTTTGTGCGCCATGATGCGGCGGGGGCAACGCTGTGCATTCCGACGGCATTTTGCTCCTACACCGGAGAGGCGCTGGATCAGAAGACGCCGCTGCTTCGCTCCATGGAGGCGGTGAATAAGCAGGCGATCCGTCTGCTCCGTCTGTTTGGAAATACAACCTCCACGAAGGTAACGCCCTCGGTAGGCGCGGAGCAGGAATATTTCATCGTAGACCGTGAAAAATATTTGAAGAGAAAGGATCTGATTTTTACCGGGCGCACGCTCTTTGGCGCGATGCCGCCGAAGGGTCAGGAGATGGAGGATCACTACTTCGGCGCGATCCGCGAGCGCATCGGCGCATACATGAGAGATGTGAACAAGGAGCTTTGGAAGCTGGGCGTTTCCGCAAAGACACAGCACAATGAGGTGGCGCCCGCGCAGCATGAGCTGGCTCCGATCTATGCGGAGTGCAATGTGGCAACCGACCACAACCAGCTGATTATGGAGACATTAAAGAAGGTGGCAGGACGCCACGGCCTGCAGTGTCTGCTTCACGAGAAGCCTTTCGCAGGCGTGAACGGTTCCGGCAAGCATAACAACTGGTCGATTACCACCGACGACGGCATCAACCTGTTAGATCCCGGCGTAACGCCCCATGAGAATATTCAGTTTTTACTGATCCTGACCTGTATTTTGAAGGCGGTGGATGAGCACGCAGACCTGCTGCGGGCATCTGCGGCGGATGTGGGAAATGACCACAGGCTCGGCGCGAACGAGGCGCCGCCCGCGATTTTATCTGTATTTCTCGGCGAGCAGCTGGAGGATGTGATCACACAGCTGATCAGCACCGGAAACGCGACGCACAGCTTAAAGGGAGAAATGCTGGAGACCGGCGTGAAAACGCTGCCTGATTTTATGCGTGATGCCACAGACCGCAACCGGACCTCACCATTTGCTTTTACCGGAAACAAGTTTGAGTTTCGTATGGTAGGTTCTCAGGCATCTATTGCACAGCCGAATGTTGTGCTGAACACCATCGTTGCGGAGGCTTTTGCGGAGGCATGTGATGCTCTGGAGAAGGCGGAGAGTTTTGACGATGCCGTACATGATCTCATCAAGAAGTATGCGACGGAGCACCAGCGCATCATTTTCAACGGAAACGGCTACTCCGACGACTGGGTGGAGGAGGCTAAAAAGCGGGGCTTGCCGAACACCAAGTCCATGGTGGATGCCATTCCCTCCTATGCGACCGAAAAGTCCGTGGCACTGTTTGAAAAATTTGGTGTGTTCACAAAGGTTGAGCTGGAATCCCGGGTGGAGATCGAGTACGAGACTTATTCAAAGATGATCAATATCGAGGCGCGTGCGATGATCGATGTGGCCAGCAAGCAGATTATTCCGGCAGTCATCCGCTATACGACGAATCTGGCAAACTCTATCAACGCGGTCAAGACGGCAGGCGCGGCGGATGTTTCCGTGCAGGCCGGGCTTTTGAATGAGACGTCGGCTTATCTGGCGGATGTTAAGGCTGCGCTGGCGAAGCTGATCGAGGTGACAGATGCGGGAAGTGCCATGGCCGAGGGAAGGGAGCAGGCCGTATTTTACAGAGATGTGGTGAAGACCTCCATGGATACGCTGCGCGCACCGGTTGACAAACTGGAAATGATTGTGGATAAGGAGCTGTGGCCGATGCCTTCCTACGGTGATCTGATTTTTGAGGTGTGACAGAAATGTCGGCGGGGTGCCGGCAGCATGGCACGGCCGCCTGGATTTACCTGGGCTGATCGAAAGATTCGTATTTATCTAATCCCCTTTAGAGTATAGAAAGCATCCCCGGTGTATGCCGGGGATGTTTTCGTGCCGCGAAACGCTGGCTGATTTTCCGCTAAAAAATCAGCACTTCCCCGTCCAGCACGGCATATGCTGCCTCTTCGCCGGGGGTGAGTACGGCCTGTCCCGAGGTGCCCTGTGTGATATCATTTTGCAGCGTGGCAAGCTGTTCGGCGGGGACCATGGCGTGAATACGCACATGGTCGGTATATTGTGTGTCCAGAACCGGGATGTCGGCACAGGCGAGAAGATACTGGATTTTTCCCAGCCCCGTATAGTCCGTGTCGATGATGAGCCTGCGCCCGCGCCGCCGCTTAAGGATGACGGAATTTGCAAGCCCTGCCTGCACGGACTTCTGGTAGGCGCGCACCAGACCTCCGGTGCCAAGCAGTGTGCCGCCAAAATAGCGCGTCACAACTACTGCGGCATTGTGGATGTCCTCGCGCAAAAGCACGTCAAGCATTGGACGCCCTGCGGTGCCTGAGGGCTCCCCGTCGTCGCTGCATCGGGTGTTTTCATGCTTTTCACCGATGGTGAATGCTGTGCAGTTGTGTCTTGCGTCCCAGTATTCTTTTTTGATCCGGCCGAAAAAAGCATTTGCCTCATCCTCGCTGGAAACCGGCGCAAGGGTCGCGATAAAACGTGATTTTTTCTCTTCAATTTCTCCTGTACCGCCCTGGTAAAGGGTCTTGTATCCATTCTCATTCATAGGTAGAAGTATACCATTTACGCGGAAAGTTTACAACTGTCTAAAAAAATGATATACTGATACAAATCTGCGCTGGTTACTGTTCGCTCCGTGACCAGTAACGGGCAGTTTGGACATGAAAATTCGCTTCGCAAAGCCCAAACTGCAGGCTGAATCACGTTCTTCCGCAGCCATGCAGTAAATGCGCGGCTCGGGTGTGAGAAGTAACCTATGCTGTCGCTGCGCAGAGGACGGATTGTTAGCCGGGGACAGAATGCAGCGTGACTTTATTTTTCTGGAACCGGATTAAGGACAGGAGGCAGACGATGAACTATGGAAAAGAGGGAGCAAAAAAGCAGGAGAAGCAGCTCACTGCCAAGACTCCCAAAGTTTTACGAAAGTTCAAAGTGTTAGGTTATAAACTGGCGTTGATTGCTGTTTTTGCACTGGCTGTCGGAGTTGCTTTCACTGGTTTCGGCGTTTACAAGGGAATCATCGATTCTTCGCCCACCATCGAGGCTATGGATGTCATACCGACGGGATTTTTATCGACTGTGCTGGACACGGAGGGTAATACAACAGCTACGCTTGTGGCGTCAGGTGCAAACCGCGTGTATGTAACGATTGAAGAGATACCGAAAGATCTTCAGCACGCGTTTGTGGCGATTGAGGATGAGCGCTTTTACGAGCATAACGGGATAGATGTCAAGGGTATTATCCGCGCGGGTGTCAGGGGCATTTTAACGGGGCACTTTTCACAGGGAGCGTCCACGATTACACAGCAGCTTTTGAAAAACAATGTTTTTACGACGTGGACAACGGACAAAGGATTTGCAAAGGTTGTGAGGAAGCTCCAGGAGCAGTATCTGGCAATTGAATTGGAAAAAAAGGTAAACGACAAAAACTGGATTCTGGAAAACTATCTGAATACGGTCAATCTGGGCCAGAACTCTTTGGGTGTCCAGGCGGCGGCGATGCGCTATTTTAATAAAGACGTGTCGGAACTGACGCTCTCCGAGTGTGCGGTGATTGCCGGTATCACGAAAAGCCCCGAGGGGCTAAACCCCATCAGCAACCCGGAACGGAATGCCAGGCGCCGGAAGGAAGTGCTTGAGCATATGGAGGAGCAGGGGTATATCTCCAAGGAGCAGAAGGAAGCTGCGCTTGCAGATGACGTATACAAGCGGATCCAAAAGGTAAACACAGAGAAGACCGAGCAGAGCAGCCATATTAATTCCTATTTTGTGGACGAGCTTACAAACCAGGTGATCGAGGATTTGCAGACGATCAAGGGTTATACGGAGGCGGAGGCGTATAAGGCGCTCTACAACAGCGGGCTTACGATTTTTTCCACTCAGGACCCGGAGATTCAGGCGATTTGTGACGAGGAAATCAACAACCCGGGAAATTATCCGACGGCGCCGCAGGTATCCTTTAACTACCGTCTGACGATTCAAAAGGAGGACGGCAGCCTTGAAAACTATGACGAACACACGATGCTTGCATACTATCAGTCTGCGAATAAGGACTATGATATCAATTTTGCCTCCGAGGAGGATGCGTGGGCGGCTATCGAGGCGTATAAGGCAGAAATCATGGCTCCGGGCGATGAGATCGTCGAGGGCGGCGAATATGTGAATTACACGCTTCAGCCGCAGGCAGCGCTGACCATTATCGACCAGAGCACTGGGGAGGTCAAGGCGATTGTGGGCGGCCGCGGGGACAAGGTGGCAAACCGCACGTTAAATCGCGCCACGGATTCCACAAGACAGCCCGGATCCACTTTTAAAGTTCTGGCGGCTTATGCGCCTGCATTGGACGGCGCAGGTATGACGTTGGCATCGGTGGAGGATGATGCGCCTTATTCCTATGCGAACGGGCAATCCCTGAGGAATTATGATAAGCGGTATCGTGGATTCACGAATTTTCGCACGGCAATCACTTATTCCGTTAATGTTGTTACGGTGAAGTGCCTGACGGATATCGGTATTGACAACGGATATTCTTATCTGGAGGATTTTGGCTTTACAACGCTCACCGACAGTGACCGCGTGCAGTCGCTGGCTCTGGGCGGTTTGACAAAAGGTGTGACAAATCTGGAGCTGACGGCAGCCTACGCGGCGATTGCAAACCACGGCGAGTATATAAAGCCCCGCTTTTATACGAAGATTCTTGACCATAACGGGGATGTACTCATCGATAATACGCCGCAGACAAACCAGGTGATTCAGGATACGACGGCGTGGCTTTTGACGGATGCGATGAAGGATGTCATGACTACCGGAACCGGAAAGCTGTGTAATTTTGACGGTATGACCCTTGCCGGGAAGAGCGGTACGACGACAAAAAGCAGGGATACGCTTTTCGCAGGGTTTTCTCCATATTACAGCTGTGTGGTGTGGGGCGGTTTTGACGATAACACACCGCAGGCCAACGGTACAACGAGCTATTCAAAACTGATCTGGAAGGCGGTTATGCAGCGTCTGCATGAAAATCTGGCAGATAAGGATTTTGAGAGGCCGGATGATATTATAGAGTGCAGTGTGTGTAAAAAATCGGGGAAGCTGGCCATGCCCGGCCTTTGTGACTGTGATCCCCGCGGCTCTCAGGTGGGGACGGAATATTTTGCGGCGGGAACAGAGCCGACAGAATATTGTGACACACATGTGGCGATTACGGTATGTGCGGCATCCGGATATCCGGCAAGCCCGTACTGTCCTGAGGATGGCCTGCGGACTACCGCGTACATCAGCGGCGGCTCATCAGGCACGGAGGACAGCCCGTATCTGGTTCCGGCTAATTTGAGTACAAATGTCTGTCCGATTCATACGTCGGAGCCGTCAGAGCCGGTTGATATCACCGGGGAAACCGAAAACGAGGACGACCCGTCGGAGGTGATCGATGGCGACGGGGAGAGCGGCGAGCCGCCGGATTCCCATGACGGACTGGATCAGAGGGAGCAGACGCTGATCGATCCGAATGATATTTCGGATTAGGGAGGGCAGACATATTTATTGCTGCGTGTTTGAAATGGAGACGATATACTCATTTCAAAGCATATGATTCTTCATACGACATCAAAATTACCAACAAATTTCCCTCTTTTTTGTAAAATATATAGGAAATTACCAAAAAAGAAAAGGATTTTCAAGAAAGATAGAAGAATATTGTATGTTTTTTTCAAAATTGAGTTGTTATAATCACAAATGTAATCACGAGTTACACGCAATTGCGCAAAGGCGCAGGCAGGCCGTGGCTTCCCCGGTGGGAGCAGGCGGCAAAACTAACTATTAAGGTTAAGGGAGGATGAAACATGAAAAAGAAAGTAATCAGTGTAATGCTCGCAGCGACAATGGTAGCGGCAATGGCAGTGGGCTGTGGAAGCAGCGGCGGCGATGATGCGACGTCGGATCAGCCGGCGGGCGATGAGCAGACAGAAGAACCGTCAGGCGATGAGCAGACAGAAGAGCCGGAGGGTGACGAGCAGACCGAGGAGCCGACAGAGGGTGATGATGCTGCTGCGGGCGGAGATTTAGCTGACAAGAAGGTCGGTGTATGTATCTATCAGTTCTCCGATAACTTCATGACATTGTTCCGTACAGAGTTAGAGAACTACCTTGTAGAGCAGGGCTTCTCAAAGGATAACATTACCATCGCTGACGGAGCAAACGATCAGGCGACACAGAGCGGACAGATCGACAGCTTTATCGCTGACGGCGTAGACGTTCTGATTATCAATCCGGTAAACTCCTCATCCGCTGAGACCATTACGGATAAGGTTGTAGATGCAGGCATTCCGCTCGTATATATCAACCGTGAGCCGGAAGAGGCAGAGGAGAAGAGATGGGAAGACAACGGCTGGGACGTTACCTACGTAGGCTGTGACGCACGCCAGTCCGGAACCTTCCAGGGCGAGCTGATCGCAGACCTTGGCATGGATAAGGTTGACTTAAACGGCGACGGCAAGATCCAGTATATCATGGTTCAGGGCGATCCCGAGAACATTGATGCACAGTACCGTACCGAGTTCTCCGTAAAGGCACTCGCAGACGCAGGCCTTGAGGTAGAAGAGCTTGACAATCAGGTTGGAAACTGGCAGCAGGATCAGGCGCAGCAGATCGTAGCAAATGCGCTCGGACAGCACGGCAACGACATTGAGGTTGTATTCTGCAACAACGATGCAATGGCACTTGGCGCATTGCAGGCAATCGAGTCTGCAGGACGTACCGTAGGAACCGATATCTTCCTCGTAGGTGTTGATGCATTATCAGAAGCACTTGAGAACGTTATTTCCGGAAAGATGACCGGTACCGTATTTAACGATCACTTCGCACAGTCACACAGCGCGGCTGACGCAGCGATCAAGTTTGTAAAGGGCGAGAAGAACGATTACTACATCGGCTGTGATTATGTAAAGGTTACAGCAGACAACGCACAGGAAGTTCTTGACATGGTAAAATAAAATTAACGGCTGAACCATGACCCGCGAAGGGAGTAAATGGCAATCAGGAGCTGTTAGGCACAAAAGTAAGGTGCGGGTGTTGAAAAAGCGCCCGCACCTTTTTCAAAAATAATCGCATGTTTCATAAGCTTTTCCGAACAAAAAAGATAGAAATTACACGGTGTACACCGTATGATTACAATATAGAACAGGGGTAATTGTGAAGGTATTAAACAGTTACAAAAAGGAGGAGAAATGGCTGAGTACAAACTGGAGCTAAAAGGGGTCTGCAAATCCTTCCCCGGCGTGAAAGCGCTGGACAATGTGCAGTTATCGCTCCGACCGGGGACCGTCCATGCACTGATGGGCGAGAACGGAGCAGGAAAATCCACCCTGATGAAATGTCTCTTCGGCATCTACAAGATGGACGCAGGGGAAATTTATCTGGATGGAAAGAAGATTGAGGTGGGAAATCCGGACGAGGCAATGAAGCACGGAATCGCCATGGTGCATCAGGAGCTGCAGCCCATACCGGCGCGAAGCGTTGGGGAGAATCTTTATCTGGGGCGCTTCCCGACGAAGGGATTTGGCCCGATCAAGATGATCGACCACAAGAAAATGTATGCGGATACGGAGAAATGGTTGAAAGAGGTGAAGATGGATTTTGATCCGAAGGCACTTTTGGGTACGCTCTCCATCGGGCAGATGCAGTCGGTTGAGATCGCAAAGGCGGTTTCGCAGGAGGCGAAGGTTATTATTTTTGACGAGCCGACTTCCTCGCTTTCGGATAATGAAGTAGAGGCGCTGTTCCGCATCATGAATGATCTGCGCGGCAAGGGCGTTACGATGGTATATATCTCACACAAGATGGATGAGATCAAGCGCATCGCGGACGATATCACGGTTATGCGTGACGGTACATATATCGGCACATGGCCGGCAGCAGAGATGACGACCGACCAGATCATTGCGAAGATGGTTGGCCGTGAGCTGACAAATGTATATCCGCCGCGGACAAATACGCCGGGTGAGGTGGTCATGGAAGTTGAGGGGCTTTCCTCCATTCACGAGAAGTCCTTCCAGAACGTGAGCTTCCAGCTCCGAAAGGGTGAGATTTTAGGCTTTGGCGGGCTGGTCGGTGCGCAGCGTACCGAGCTGATGGAGGGTATCTTCGGTATTCGCGGCGTTGCATCCGGCGAGGTGCGCATGCGCGGCAATGCGGTGAGGATTAAGCATCCAATCGATGCGATGAACGCAGGTATCGGTTTGATCACGGAGGACCGCCGTGGAAACGGCATTTTCGGCTGTCTCTCGATCAAGGAAAATGTAGGCGTTTCCATCTACAATAAATTTTTAAAGGCCGGAATGATTTTGGATCATAAGAGGATTAATGGAGTTGTGGATGACAGTATCCAGAAGCTGAGCATCAAGACCCCGAGCATGAAGGAGCACATTTCAAACCTGTCCGGCGGTAATCAGCAGAAGGTTATTGTTTCGCGCTGGTTGGCCAACGATCCGGACGTACTCATCATGGATGAGCCGACCCGTGGTATCGATGTCGGAGCCAAGCATGAGATTTACGAAATCATGGTTGAGCTGGCAAAGCAGGGCAAGGCGATCATCATGATCTCCTCGGAAATGGCGGAGCTTTTAGGCATGTCGGACCGCATTTATGTGATGTGCAACGGCAGGTTGACCGGAGAGATCGACAAGGCGGAGGATATGACACAGGCAAATGTTATGAATTATGCAACACAATTCTGATATAGGGGAGGGAGACACAAATGGATAACTCAAAGCAGAAAAAAATAAAAGACTTTTTGATCAATAACGGTGTTATTATCGTTATGTTTATTCTGGTCATTTATACGGGCTTTACATCGAAAAACTTTTTTACGGCGAACAATCTGATGAATATTCTCATGAATATGAGTTCGCGTCTGGTGATTGCGCTCGGTATCGCCGGGTGTGTTATTACTGCCGGGTGTGATCTGTCAGCCGGACGTATGATCGGTTTTGGAGGCTGTATTGCAGGCGTGCTCTTACAGCGCATGGATTATTCGGGAAAATTCTTCCCGGATATGGAGCCGTTAAACGTATTTCTTGCGGTGCTGATCGTTATGGTGATCTGTGCATGCTTCGGAACGGTGACAGGATTTTTCATCTCGTATTTGAGCGTTCCGCCCTTTATCGCGACATTGGCGATGATGGAAATTGTTTACGGTATTAACATGCTGTTCACAAATGCAACGCCGCTGGGCGGTTATGTAAAGGATTACACGGACGTTGCAAGCGGCAAATTCCTCGGAATTAATTATCTGATCTGGATCGCAATTATTGTAGCGGTGATCACATGGTTTATTTTCAACATGACGCGGCACGGCAAATATATGTATGCCATCGGCGGTAATCCGCAGGCGGCGGAGGTTGCCGGTGTTCCTGTGAAAAAGACGTTGATTCTGATTTATATGAAGGCGGCGGCGATGTACGGACTGGCGGGCTTCATGCTTGGCGCGAAGGCGGGCGGCGCATCCGTGGCGCTCGGGTTTGGTTATGAGATGGAGGCGATTGCGGCATGTACGATCGGCGGTGTATCCGTAACCGGTGGACGCGGACGCGTGTACTCGGCCATCATTGGTGTTGCGGTCTTCGAGCTTTTGAAGGTGGCGCTGCAGTACCTCGGCATGGATGCAAACATGCAGTACATTGCAATCGGTATCGTTATCTTCGTGGCAATCTCTCTGGACATCAGAAAGTATATTGCAAAGAAGTAAGTGGCATCCTGTTTGTATAAGCGTAACAGTGAAGTTATGAAAGCTGTTATGAGCAGTCAGTAAAAGAAATAAAAGGGCAGAAACGAAGCTGTCACGAAACCAGAATAGCGGCTGTGGATTACAGCCGCTATTTTGCAACTGTTAAGAGCCGGGAGAACATGATTCAGGCCCCGTCAGGTAAATTTTTATGGTTCAGACTGTCGATCATGGCGTAATGATGAATGATGCGCCGCAAAGTGAAGGAGCTGCGATGAGTTTATATTCAGTGTTACTTGTGGATGATGAGGCGGAAGTCTTTCAGGTTATTATGAAAAAGCTGGATTGGGAGCGTATGGGCTTTCATATTGCAGGCTATGCGCGCAACGGGGTGGAGGCGCTGGAGATTGCCGAGGAGCTTCAGGTGGATGTTGTCATGACGGATATCAAAATGCCCTATATGGACGGCCTGACACTCTGCAAAAAGTTAAAGGAGCTGTATCAGTCCATCAAGGTCATTATTTTTTCGGGCTTTGACGAGTTCGAGTACGCGAAGGAGGCAATCAAGATTGAGGCGGAGGAATATATCTTAAAGCCAATCAATGCCAGTGAGCTTCGCGAGGTGTTTGAGCGGATCAAGGGTAATCTGGACCGTGAGCTTGACGAGAAGCGCAATATTGATAAGCTCAGGGAATACTATATGGAGAGTCTTCCGGTACTGCAGGAAAATTTTTATACGTCCCTGATTGAAGGCCAGATTTCACCGGATGAAATCCAGCAGCATGCGAAAAATTATCAGATACATTTAAACGGCCCGTTTTTTGTGGCGGCGATTCTGCACATCAGCAGCGCCGCAGCGGGCGAGGAGGATGTAATCAGTGATGCGATGCTGCTTTCCATGTCCGTTAAAAAGCTGGCGGAAGAACAGCTCGCCGGAAAGTGGGACAGCAAAACGGTCACATATCTCGGAGATATCATTGTCATTACACAGCTTGCGGACGAGGAATCTATCACGCCTTTCACAGACCGGATGGACAGGATTTGCAAGATGGCAAAGCGTGTCTGTAAGGCACGCGTGACGGCGGGGATCGGTCATGTCTGCAGCCGGCCCGAACAGCTTTCCGCCTCCTATCAGGGGGCAAAAAACGCGATTTCCTACCGCGTTTTGTACGGGACGACCCGGGCGATTAATATCGCAGAGACCGACCCGCAGGAACATGGGGATATTCCGTGGGAGGAGCCGTATATCCGGGAGATCATCAAAAAGATCAAGATGGGGGAAGCGAATGCGCTGAAAGCCGTGATTTTGCAATTTACGTCTCAGATATCGGGGAAACGGATGTCCCTGCAAAAATACCGTATTCTGATTATGGAGCTGCTCACGGAAATTTTTCGCTTTGGGGCCAATAATCAGATAAATCTGGACGCGATCTTCGGGGAGAACAGCGATGTCTATGCGCAGGCGATGCAGCTTGAATCACCGGAGTCGCTTGGTGCCTGGCTGGAGGACCGGTGTCTAAAGATGCAGCGGCAGATTCTGGAGGAGCGGCGGGATACGACAAAATCCTTTGTGACGCGGGCCATCGAGTATGTGAAGGAGCATTATGCGGATCAGGATTTGAGCATTGAGACGATCTGCCATTATCTGAATGTGAGTGCGGCTCATTTCTCAACGGTTTTCAAGAAAGAGACCGGAAAGACCTTCATCAATTATCTCACGGATTACCGGATGCAGGAGGCGCTGAATCTTCTTTTGACAGAAAATGAAAAAACCTATATCATAGCACAGAAGGTCGGGTATCTTGACCCGAATTATTTCAGCTATGTATTCAAAAAGCAATTTGGGATGTCACCTTCAAAGTACAAATCAAGCCGGGCCGCGCAGGACGATTAGTGTACCGGCAGCTCCTTCCGGGCTATGAGCGTGTCAGTATACCGGGGAGATGGATCACGGGTTTTGTAAATGATTACAGGGTGGTTAGCATATATGAAAAAACGATTTGAAAACTTTTACCGGAAGCTTCTTTCCTGTTTTCAGGCCTACCGAAAGCCGCAGTCGATACAGGTGACGATCTCTATCTCGTTTACCATCGTTTCGACGATTTGTATGGCTACGCTTGGTATTTCGCTGTACAATAGCTTTGTAAATACGGTCGAGCATACCATGAGCCAGAGTGGGGAGCAGATTCTTGACCAGACGGCAATTAATCTGGAGACGTACCTGCGGAGTATGCGCCGTATCTCGGACGCCATGTATTACAGCGTCATCAAGGACAAAAATCTTGCCAGGGACACCCTGGATGAGGAGATGAATCTTTTATACGAGGCGAACAAGGGGAATCTGATCAGCATTGCATGCTATACAAACAGCGGCGAGTTGGTGGCGGCGGCTCCGGTGGCCACTGAGAAGGAGCACATCGATGTGGTTCATCAGGAATGGTTTGAAGAGGCAGTGGGGCAGATGGAAAATATTCACTTTTCCACGCCTCATGTGCAGAATCTTTTTGATGAAGTCAATTTCCGCTATTACTGGGTGGTCTCCCTCAGTCAGGCGGTGGAGCTGACGCGAAACGGAAATTCCACGCTGGGCGTGCTGCTGGTGGACATGAATTACAGCAGCATCGAGCAGCTTTTGAACAAAGCGAACATGGATAATTCCTCCGATTACGTCTATCTCATGGACAGCGACGGAGAGATCATCTACCATCCGAAGCAAAAGCTGCTCTATATGGATTTGTATGAGGAAAACAGCCTCGCGGCGGCAAATTATGAGGATGGGAGCCGGCAGGAGCAGTTTCGTGGGGAAAAGCGGCTGGTGACGGTAAAGACAGTTGGATATACGGGATGGAAGCTTGTAAGTGTTGTTCCGATGAAGGGGCTGGGCGGCGGGCTTTCCGATATGCGTCTCGTGATGATTCTGTTCGTATCTCTGGCGATGCTGATGACGATAATTCTAAACCAGCTCATTTCGGCGCGGATCGCAAAGCCGCTCCAACGGCTGAACGAGTCCGTCAAGGAGCTGGAAACGGGAAATATGAACCCGGATATTTATCTGGGAGGTTCACTGGAAGTGGAGCATCTCGGGCGTACGCTGCAATCTACGGTCGCGCAGCTTCGGCAGCTGATGAGCGATATTGTAGTCGAGCAGGAGGAGAAACGAAAAAGCGAGATGGACGCACTGCAGTCGCAGATCAATCCTCATTTTCTATATAATACACTGGACTCGATTGTCTGGATGATCGAGGGAGAGCGCTATGAGGATGCGGTGTTTATGATTACACAGCTGGCGAGCCTGTTTCGAATCAGCTTAAGCCGCGGAAAGACGATCATCAGTGTCGAGGATGAGATGAAGCATGCAAAAAACTATATGAATATACAAAAGATTCGGTACAAAAATATATTCAGCATTGTATTTTTGATCGATGAGAATGTGCTGAACTGCTGTACGGTGAAGCTGATTGTCCAGCCGCTTTTGGAAAATGCGATTTATTACGGCGTCGAGTATATGGACGGCGATGGAGAGATTGAGGTAAAAGGATATCGCAGGGGGCGGGATGTCTATCTGGAGGTTCGGGACAACGGGCTTGGAATGCCTGAGGAGACAGTACGGGAGCTTTTGAATGAAAAAAACCAGAATGGACGCGGGCGAAAGCGGGGCTCCGGTGTCGGGCTTTTAAATGTGCATAACCGTATCCGGCTTCGGTTTGGCGCGCCCTATGGGCTTGAAATTGAGAGTCAGCCGGATGAGGGGACAACCGTCCGCATTCATCTTCCGTATATCAGTTATGAGACAGAAAATGTAGCGCTGCTGGAGGAAGGGCGTTTCAGGCAGATAAAGGAAGGGGAGCATCATGTCAAGGAATAAGTTATTCTTTTTTATGTTGGTTTTCTTTTGCGTTTTTGTCATTGCATGGGCCTCTTACGGAATGATCGTCGGTGAAAAGGAGGGAGAACCGTATCAGGTGTCGGTCATAGTAAATGACAGCAATAATGACCGGTGGATCGCGTTGCGCCAGGGCCTAGAGCAGGCGGCAAAGGATTATCATGTGGATCTGAATTATGTGTCGACCGGAAAGCTGGAGAGCTACGAGGAGGAACATGCGCTTTTACAGCGTGAATTGGAAAACGGTGCGGAGGGTATCATCATCCAGATGGTTTCAGATGAGCCGGAAACGCTTGACCTGACAGGGGCCTTTATGCAGGTGGCGGTCGTTTTGCTGGAAAGCGACGGAGGACTGGAGGATTCGCATGCGGTCGTAGGATCAGACAACGAGGAGATCGGCAGGGCGATGGCAGATGCAATCATCCGTGATTTCCAGGGAACGCTCGCTGGAAAGAAGATCGGCATTCTCTCAGGGGGCAGCAGCGGACTTGCAATGAGGCAGAGGAATCAGGGGCTTACGGAAGCGCTGCAGGAGCAGGACGCTTTGATTGCCTGGGATATTTCGCATATCGACGGACTGCTCGATGAACAAAAGGAGCAGATTGCCTGGATGAGCCTGGCCGATATTATTATTGCGCTTGATAATGACGGGACGGAACGAATGATCGACGTGATACAGGCCGGAGGGGACGAAAGCTCAGACTGTGCGCTGTACGGGGTTGGCGGTTCCGAAAAGGCGGTTTATTATCTGGACAAGGGCGTGATCAGAACGCTTGTGGTTCCGAATGAGTTTAAGATGGGATATCAGAGCATGGAGGCGATTGCAAACCAGCTGCAGCATCAAACGGGACAGCTGGAGGATTATCAGGTGGACTATCTGGTGATCAACAAGGATAATATGTATGATAAGAAGAATCAGAAGCTTTTGTTTCCGATTGTGCAGTGAAAGGGCACCCGCGATGCGGAGTCCCGGGGGTGTCTGCAATGCCAGGGGCCGGGCGCCCGCCGGCATGTATGCGGTTCGACCAACTTCCGTTTCGGGGGAGTGTATTGGGGACGGGAGGAGGAATCCGACGGAAGTGTGAAGTCTCACAGAATACATGCCGGTGAGCGCCCTCCCTGGCAGATCGGGGCGTGATGGGTGCCTGCGCTCTTTGACGGCTCGGGAAATGGCGAGGGGGATGTTTTGCAGGATATATGTTGGTGGTTTGGGAGCGGGAGGACGGGATGTCCGGTGACGGGGTGGAAAGAAAGGAGTCAGGTGTGATGCGGATGAGGCGGAGAAAGTGGCTAACGGCGGGCCTGGTTTTAATTTTGTGCGGCGGATTGCTTGCGGGGTGCAGTCCTGCGGTGCGGGAGGAGCATCCGGCGAATATTAGGATCGGCGTGACGGTTTACGACCAATATGACACATTTGTGTCGCAGCTTATTGAAAAATTTAACGCTTATGCAAGTGAAAAGGAAGCGGAGAGCAAGGTCGCAATCAATATTGAGACCTACAATGCGGCGGACAGCCAGACGACACAGAACAGCCAGGTGGAGACGATGCTGAGTGACGGATGCAACGTGATTTGTGTCAACCTTGTAGACCGGACGGAGCCGTCCGTGATCATCGATATGGCGGAGCAGAGCGGAGTGCCGGTTATTTTTTTTAACCGGGAGCTGGTTGAGGAGGATTTGGAGCGATGGGACCAGCTTTACTACGTGGGGGCAAAAGCCTTTGAGTCCGGCATCATGCAGGGAGAGATCGCCGTGGATGTTTTCAAAAATAATCCGCAGGCGGATAAAAATGGTGACGGGGTGTTTCAATATGTTGTTTTGGAGGGCGAGGCAGGCCATCAGGATGCCATTGTGCGCACAGAATACTCTGTCTCAACGGTCATCGAGGAGGGAGTCGAGATGGAAAAGCTCAGTTATGCCATCGCAAACTGGAATCGCGCACAGGCGCAAACGAAGATGGCGCAGATGCTGGGCGAGTACGGAGGAGAAATCGAGCTTGTGCTTGCCAACAATGATGATATGGCGCTAGGCGCGGTGGATGCACTGAAGGCCGCCGGTATTGCACAGGAACAGTGGCCGGTGATTGTCGGTATCGACGGAACAGACGTGGGGCTTGCGGCCGTAAAAAACGGAGAGCTGGCTGGAACAGTCTACAATGATAAAGAAGGGCAGGCGCTGGCCATGCTGAATCTTGCGTATGAGCTTTCCGTCGGTGGGAGCCTTTCGGAGCTTGGACTGGAGGACGGAAAGTATATCAGACTTCCCTACGCTAAGATTGGGCCGGAGGATGTGGCGGATTATGAGTAGGATGACAGTTTGCTAAAACTTAGATCTGTTAAGGGCTGAGCTGATACAAAAATAAAAAATTTCCAGATGTGCGGTTGGATGCTCCAAGGCGCATCCAACCCACTGATCCATTCGCAAAACCGTGCTGACACACTCTTACGGCTGCTAACGCAGCCGCTTTTTGCCCATTAATAAGTGGGTTGCTGATTCGGCAGGTCATTTTCATGCAATTTCTTGCAATAAAAATGACCTGTCGAAGCGCAACCGCACAGCTGGAAAAATTTTCTTCATATTTTTTAAAAATCATATTGACAAATTACAGACAAGCATATATAATGATTTTTGTTGTGAAGCGCTATCGCCAAATGGTAAGGCAACGGACTCTGACTCCGTCATTTCCAGGTTCGAGCCCTGGTAGCGCTGTGAAGGCACCCGAGTGATTGGGTGCCTTTTTTAGTGTTCCTTGTTTGCTCACACGGTATGCAACTGTTTTCCTGCGGACTTTCTTGCGATTTTCCTACAAAGCAGGAAGTATTACAGTAAAAAACCGTCAAGCCGTCCCTGCGCTCCGCTGTGGAGCGTGATGATCTGTTTGGCAATCGCAAGGCCCAGCCCGGCTCCGTCTGTACTGCGCCCTTGCGTAACATTTTTAAAGCCGTTGTTTGTGGTGGAAAACGGGCTTGGTGCGATGGACGCGCCGGAGGCAGACGAAAGAAATCCTTTGGCCGGTATCAGCAGGTCATTGCATCAAATGGAGAAAAGCTGGAATAAAGGTTCTTCCATTTTTGCCGAAACGGTGGTAGAATAAATCTGTTAATAAAATATTTCAGATTCGGGAGGAAGGTAAAATGCGAAGCATGTCACCTGGTATGCCTTCCGATGAAATGCCCGCGGGCGGAGCGAATGGGCGCTACATGAAAAGGAGGAACAAAAGCTATGAGAGGTAAAAAATTTAAAGCAGCAGTGTCGCTTGCGCTGGCAATTGTCCTGGCAACACCCACTGCAGCGGCCTTTGCACCGGCGACGACGGTGGAGGCTGCGGCGAAAGTGAAGCTGAACGCGACGAAAAAGACGTTAAACGTCGGTAAGACTTACACGCTGAAACTCAAAAATGCAAAGGGGAAAGTGACGTGGAAGTCCAGCAAAAAGTCGGTTGCCACCGTCACTTCCAAAGGAAAGGTAAAGGCAGTTGCAGCGGGAACTGCGACGATCACTGCGACGAATAAGAAAAAATCTTATAAGTGCAAGATTACAGTCAAAAATCCGAAGAAACCTGACAACACGCCAAAGACGGTAACCGTAGGACCGGTAAAGCTGACTTATCCCGGTAATTTTATTGCAGAATCTGCAGAGGTGGATGGAAGCTATGCATGGGTAGCCGCGGATTCCAAGGACACAAAAAATGTGACACAAATGCTGACTGTAAAAATGCAGTATACCGGCGAGGAAGCTTATGATTATGACATGCTGCTGGGCATATATGAAGCGCAGCTCAGCGAAGAGACGCTGAAATCTACCTATGAGACGATGGGCGTTACGGCGGAAATTTCAAACTACGAGCTGTCCTCCTATGACAGCAAGCTTGGAAAGGCGATTCGTGTCTCCTATCATCTGAGCGTGGAAGCAGAAGGAGAAAAGGCAGAGGAGGACGCGGTCTGCTATCTGATCGGTATTGATGATTATATTGTCGAGATAGATGGCGAAGCGTTAAACGGGGGCAAAATTGACGCCGTAGACGGTTATGCAAAGGCCTTGCTGGATACGATGGTTGTTTTGTAATATGAGTATTTAGCAAGATGTTTTCGAGCTTGGTGCGGGTAACGGGAAATTGTGCTGATGCACTGGCAGATATTGACGAAAATAAAAACAAGCAGTCCCAGTCGGCGGGGCTGCTTGTTTTTTGAGTGTGCAAAGCTTGATGCCCCGTTGCCTGCAGCGGGGCTTTGCTTTCACTGCGGCAGGGAAAGCGGTGGGTCAATACCCCAGTGCCTCTCCCACCAGAATGACATGGATGCGCTCTGCTGTGCCGTTTCTTCTGGTAATCACGACCTGGTTGCAAATACAATCCGGTGACAGGCAGTCATGGCATGCACCGGTAGCAGCGCAGGGAGTTTTCAGGTCCAGGCGAAGGCAGTTTGCGGGTGTTGCTATATTGTGCACTCTGCGAATACCGTCCTCAACAGTCGTAACCACCTTGTTCATGCCGACAACGAGCACCACGCGTCCGGGTCCATAGATGAGCGCGGCCACACGATTTCCACGGCCGTCTATATTTACTAGCTGTCCGTCCAGTGTAATGGCATTGGAACTCATAAAATATACATCGCTGTTCAACGCATCGTGATAGCTTTTGTCTTTTTCCTCCGAAGTCATTGCCTTGCTGCGGTCCAGCAGCCGGATATTCGTGCGGCCTTGCAGCATATTCAGTATGCCGCATTCAGATAACGATACGGAGCCGCCATAGGCGACAAGCGCGCCGTCAAAGAGCAGTTCCTCCGCCTGTTTTACGGCAGATGCGCAGTCCGGGCAGTAGTAACCCTTCATGTTTCTTTTTTCCAGGGCCTTCACAATGGTTGTGGCCTGAATCTCATAGGTTTTCTTTAAAACATCAGACATGTATCGTTCCTCCTATTTGTTCATGTAATGGCTGTTTGCAAAGCTCGCGGGCATGCTGCCGGAAGATATACCGGAAATACCGCACCTGTTTACCTGCTTTATAGCTGCAGTGTCCGCTATACACCTTCCTTTTTGCATATGTCCGCACAGCAGCACTGGTTACAGTGGGGTTTGGTGCGCGCTGTGCAGATATCCCGCCCGTGATAGACGAGCCGGTGGCAGAAATCACTGCCCTCCTCCGGCGGGATCAGCTTCCAAAGCTCCATCTCCACTTTTTTTGGTTCCTTGATGCCGTCCACAAGGCCCATGCGATTGACGAGACGGATGCAGTGTGTATCAGTTACGATGGCTGGTTTCCCGAACACATCGCCCATGATGAGGTTTGCACTTTTTCTGCCCACGCCGGGCAGGGAGAGCAGCGCATCAAAACTATCCGGCACCTTTCCGCCGAAATCGTCGCGCAGGCGTTTCATGCAGGCGCTGATATCCCGGGCCTTGCTGTGACCGAGACCGCAGGGCTTGACGATGGCTTCAATGTCGGAGACTTCTGCCTCAGCCAGCGCTGCGACCGACGGGTATTTTTCGTAGAGTCCCTCCACGACTACGTTGACCCGTGCGTCCGTGCATTGTGCGGCAAGGCGGACGCTGACCAGAAGCTTCCATGCCTCGTTGTAGTCAAGGGTGCAGCCTGCATCCGGGTACGCTGTTTTTAAACGATCGATGAGCGCGAGCGCCCGTTCTTTTTTTCTCATTTGCATTTGACCTCATTTTTCGGGTGTATTCCTTTGCGGCATATGTCCGGTGTGAAATAGTTTAAATCTTTTAAATAGTAACACAGATTTGCCGATTCTGCAAGAAATGGCAGCGCTTCGGAAACTGCAGCAGAGTCTGCACCGTTATTTTTCACGCCCCAGGAACGCGCACTGGCTGCGCGTTCCGTGAGAACATGATTCAGGAGTGAGGGGCGATTTTTGCGCAGCAAAATTCGCAGTATCGCCCCGAATCGTTACTATGAGCGGCTCTCGAGCCGTGAATAGTAACTCTGCGCCTGTGACAGAAACTTCCAGTGGATAGAAGGAAAATAATGTATTAAAATAATAGATGTGGTAACTGTGGAAGGATGAAATGGCTGCCGAACGGATATATACGGGTGTCAACGGAATTGGGGTATTTTACATGAAGAAAAAAGCGGTAAAATTATTGGCGGCTTTGGTGGTGACAATGGTGCTGGTTTATGTTATATTTATACATTACCTGGTGAGCGCGTGTCTGGTGCCGTCGTTTATGGAAAAGCTGGATGCTTTTGAGGAAATTACGGTGAAGAGCTATTCGCAGCAGGTACATACGGCGGACATCAGTGAAAATCGTAACGCCGCGATCACGGCGACGGATGAATGGCTCTTCGGGGCGCAGGGACAAAAGCTCATGCGGCATACCCCGGATGGGTACAAACTGGTGGCAACGGAATTTTTTTCAGCGAGTGAGAGCCATAAATGGGTGCTGCTTCTTCACGGCTATACCGGATGGAAAGAGGAAATGTATCCGTTTGCCTATTGGTATTACTTGCAGGGCTACCATGTTCTCGTGCCGGATTTGCGGGCGCAGGGCGAGAGTGAGGGGGATTTTATCGGTATGGGCTGGACGGACAGTGCTGACTGCGGGATCTGGCTTGACTACATTGTGTCACAGGATGAGAATGCGGATATCGTGCTGCACGGACAGTCGATGGGGGCCTCGACCGCGCTGATCATGATTGGAGATGCGGTGCAGGAGACGCTTGGGGAAGCAGGGTCGCATATTCGGGCGATAGTTTCCGACTGCGCTTATACGGACGCTTATGAAATGTTCGGGGATAAAATTACGGAATGGTTCGGACTGCCGGCCTTTCCGTTTGTGGACAGCGCATGCCTGATGCTGCGGCTGCGGGGCGGATATGATCTGAGCAAGGCGTCGGCGCTCGAAGGAGTGAAGGCGAGCCGGGTTCCGACGCTTTTCATCCATGGGAAAAATGATGCGCTCATCGACGTGGGGATGTCATATGAATTGTATGATGCGGCAGCCTGTGAGAAGGAGCTCTTGATCGTGGAGGGTGCCGGGCATGCGCAGTCGCAGGATAAGGACCCCGGGGGATATTATGGCGCGATCTTACAGTTTCTTGAGAAACACGGAATGTGAGCGGGCGCTGCCGGGGGATGATTTTGCCTGCCAGTTTCAATTTTTGTGGAGGACAGAGGAAGAAAATGAGTACAATAAGTGCAGAGGACAAACAGGCTGAGCTCGGCTATAAGCCGATAACCGGCCTGATGGTGCGGATGGCAGTGCCGGGTATCATTGCTCAGGTGATTAACATTTTATATAGTATTATCGACCGCATTTACATAGGGCATATCTCCGGCGTAGGGGCGGATGCCTTGACAGGCGTGGGGCTGACCTTTCCGATTATCATGTTTGTGTCCGCATTTGCGATGATTGTGGGGGCCGGAGGGGCACCGCTGGCGGCTATCGCGATGGGAAGAAAGGACCGGGATGAGGCGGAGAAAATTTTGGGAACGGGCGTATTTTTGCTGCTATGCTTTGCGGTAGGAATCATGATCGTCTTTTATGTGTGGAAAAGACCGCTGCTTCGCATGTTCGGGGCCAGCAATGCCACCATCGGTTATGCCGATGCCTATATCAGTATTTATCTGGTGGGGACGGTTTCGGTGCTTTTGTACATGGGACTAAATCAATACATTATCGCCCAGGGGAAATCTGTTACCGCCATGTTTTCCGTTGGGATCGGAGCCATGTTGAACCTGATCCTGGATCCGGTTTTTATTTTTGTGTTCAGGCTGGACGTACGCGGCGCCGCGATTGCCACGGTCATTTCCCAGACAGCGAGCGCACTGTGGGTAGTCCGCACGCTGACAAACAGGCGTGCATCTCTGACGCTGCGGCCTTCGCTGATCCGTCCGCGGAAGAAGGAGATCAGGGAAATCGTTGCGCTCGGTGTCTCACCGTTTATCATGTCGTCTACCGAGAGTCTGATCAGTATCGTGATTAACCGGGGCCTGTCCGTTTATGGTGGTGATCTCTATGTCGGTTCGTTTACGATCATCCAGAGTATTATGCAGATGATCTCCGCTCCGGTGCAGGGCTTTACCCAGGGCGTACAGCCGATTATCAGCTATAATTACGGCGCGGGCGACTATGATCGGGTGCGCGGCACCTACCGCCGTATGATTGGCACAACATTTCTGTTTGTGACGCTGGCAACGCTTTCCACAATTCTGTTTCCCGAGGTATTTGCTGGCATGTTTACGAATGAGCAGCCGCTGATTGCGCTTGTGGGTAGGGTGATGCCGATATTTATGCTGGGTATGCTTGTGTTCGGATTACAGAACGGCATTCAGCCGACGTTTGTCGCTCTCGGGCAGGCAAAGATATCGCTGTTTATCGCAGTATTGCGAAAAATCATTCTGCTGATTCCGCTGGCGATCATCCTGCCTTACCGCTTTGGCGTTATGGGCGTGTACTATGCGGAGCCGATTTCCGACACGCTCTCGGCGGCGACGGCGACGACTCTGTTTTTGCTGAATATCAATCGGATATTAAAAAAAGAGGAGCGGGAATGATATTTTTCAAAGACTGCAGGGAGGAGCTGCCGCACCGGGCAAAATAAATACAGGATACCGTATATTTAAACGAGCGATATCTGGTATCATTTTTCTTAATGCGGCAGCCTCTCACAAGCTGCATTGCAGGAACCGCTTCGCGAACCCTGTAATCAGATTTACGGCGTTAAACAGCGCCTTTTATGAGAAAGAATCTGCCGTGCAGCTTCTCATAAGCTGCATTACAGGCTTATATGCTGTTTCATCGCCTCGAAGCTCTCCTTGCTGATGACGTGTTCAATTTTACAGGCATCCTCGGCAGCAATTTTTTCAGGTACGCCAAGGCTCATCAGAAAGGAAGTCAAAAACTCGTGCCGCTCATAAATCATTTCCGCGATGGCACGGCCCTCGTCCGTCAAGTAAATAAACCCGGAATCTGTTACGGTGATATGGTTTTTCTCCCGAAGGTTTCTCATGGCGATGCTGACACTGGGTTTTTTATAATTCAGTTCGTTTGCAATGTCCACGGAACGCACGACCGGAAGTTTTTTGCTTAAGATTAAAATGGTTTCCAGATAATTTTCAGCTGATTCATTCACTACTAGACCCATCGAAAAGCCCCCTTATATTCATTGATTTATCCCCGCGGGTGAATGCGCCGGTGCGTAGCTCGGTGGCCGTGGAGTCAGATATTTGTGACTATAATATCACATCTTTCCCAAAAAGACAAATGGGGTTTTTACTGCAAAGCCGTCTGAATTGCAGACTGAAAGGATGCAGATCACAAAATGTCAAAAGTTCTTGACATTTTGCTGCTTGTTTGATAGACTTGAAGTGTCAAAAGTATTTGACATTTATCAATTATCAAACGAAAACCGGGAGGTCTGTTATGAGTACGAATCTTGCACTTTTATTTTTTTCACTTTTTTTGGCTGGAGTCATAGCCGCTATTGTTATGATGTTTGTGTCATTGGCAAAGCAGGGCGATGAGCGCAGAAAAATGATTGTTGAAAAAGCCAGCGCCGGAACCTTTGCCGTGACGGTCCTGTATCTGTTATTCCATATCGCTGAAAATATTTATAAGGTAACATCCAAAACAGACATGGCGCCGGAGGGAATGAACCCTTTTGTTACACTGACTGTAATTGCTGTGATCTATGCGTTTGAGCTTTTCTTTCATAAAAAGAAATATGGTGACTGATATGGAAAACGTGATAAGAAGCAGACGAAAGGAATTGGGCCTGTCACAGGAAGAGCTGGCAAAGAAATGCGGCGTTTCCCGTCAGACAGTCAATGCAATAGAAAATAACAGATACGACCCCACATTGTCGCTCGCGTTTCGTCTGGCGAGGGAATTGGCTATTACGGTAGACGAGCTGTTTTGGCCGTCGTAATATAAAAGTTACTTGCTCCCCATCGACAAGTGCCAGCGGAGCAGGAGCAAATGCTGACAGCACTACAAGGAATGGCAGCAATAACAGGAAAAAGCTCCAATGAATTGCTTATAAAATTAGGCGGTTTATTTCAGATAAAATCTACAAGCTGGATTGAAGTTGATTTTTCGGACTGGGCGTATTGTGCCCCGCAGCAAGAGATGTTTCATATCAGCAAAGAGGCTATTATCCAAAAGAGGATAATTTCTTTTTGTGATTGTAGCACATATTTTTGCTGGTGTAAATCTTGACATTACACCAGGTGACTGCTATACTGGTGTAAATCTAAAAATTATAGGAGGCGCAGGTATGAAAGTTTCACAGATTGTTTTCAGCCCGACAGGAGGAACTGAAAAAATTGCAGAAGTTATAACGGGAGCATGGGGATTGCCTGTAACAAAAATCGACTTATCCGATGCGGAAACAGATTATTCATCCATCCGCTTGAAAAAGGATGATATTGCGGTGATCGCGGTTCCCTCTTATGGCGGGCGTGTGCCAGGTCTTGCCGTCCAAAGAATTTCCGGCATTCATGGCGACCATACACCATGTGTCATCGTCTGTGTATATGGAAACAGAGCATATGAAGATACTCTGGTTGAATTAAATGATGTTGCAGTGCAGAACGGTTTTCAAGTGATTGCCGCGATTGCCGCTGTTGCAGAGCATTCTATTATGCACCAGTACGCGGCAGGCAGACCGGATACGGAAGACAAGAGCGAGCTATACAGCTTTGCGAAAGAGATTTTAGAAAAAATAAACAGTGATCCCGCCAAATTTCCGGCACTGCAAATTCCGGGCAACCGCCCCTATAAAAAAGCCGGCGGGGCTGGCTTGGTTCCCAAGGCAGGCAGTGGCTGTATAAACTGCGGGCTTTGCGCGAAACAGTGCCCGGCGCAGGCAATCAGCAAAGAGAACCTCAAAGCCGCAGACAGCAAAAAGTGCATTTCGTGTATGCGGTGTGTTGTGCGATGCCCTCACTCAGCCCGTAAAGTAAATGGGGCGATGGTTTCTGCAGCAGCATTGGCAATGAAAAAAGTATGTTTCGTAAGAAAAGGAAATGAGATATATATTTAATTTCAGAGGAAGTATCGTGGGAGACCATGGAACTTCCCTTTTTTTATATCAACTGCCTGAAAAAAATGTTTTAAACATTTTGCCTATTACCGATTGCCTATTGCCGATTGACATTTCTTAGCTGGACTTTTAACGCTAGCAGTCAATCGCTAAAGGGTATCTGT
>CASCGD010000042.1 GCA_949132985.1 uncultured Lachnospiraceae bacterium | reverse complement strand
CGCCGCATCTCCAAGCGCGGTTCCCCCAATCTGCGAAAGACCCTGTTTATGGTCGCCAGCACAATCCTCCAGCACTCCGACCCAGCCAATCCCATATTTCAGTTCATGGATAAAAAGCGAGCCGAGGGCAAGCACTTTTATGTTTACATGGTGGCCGGCGCTGCCAAATTCCTGCGTATCTACCACGCCAGGGTGAAAGCACATCTGCTGGCCTTGGATGCTGAGGCAAGCACCGCCGCTTAACCGATAACATCAGCCCTGTTCAGCCGGTTTGCAAAAATCTCTCGCTGACCGGCTTGTTTTGTTATACTCATTTTCATGCCGCAAAAATTATGCTGACTTTTTTATTTTGGGGCTTGACACCTATTTGCAGGTTTGCAAAGTAGCGAAGATGCGAATTTTTACCTTGTAATATGGATACGGTTTATAAATCGCCAATCTCAAACTGAAATTCTATCCAGTATATTTTCCCGTCTTTGCCACTGAACGCTCCACGGACAGTATAGCGGGACGGTTCCTCCGGCAGCGATAATGTCATGGACTGCCGGTCCAGAATAACCGTGCGGTTGCTTCCGCCGTTCAATGGTACGATTTCTACCTCGCAATTGCCATTGAGCGGGAGGTTAAAAGAAAGGGACGCTTGATTAGCCGGAGGGTTTCTTCTTCGGGTCGACTACGCTTTTCAGCCGATAGCGCAGAGCATTGGCCGAGGCGGATAGGAAGGTCGTGAAGCCCTGTTCATCCCCGGCGATCTTCAAGAGCAAATCGGCGTATTGCCGTTTGGTATCGTCATCAGCATTCAGCAGAACCGTTTCATCGCAGCTCAGTTCCAAATCCTCGGAGCTTCTTCTTATGGCCATCCACATGAGGGGATTGAACCAGCACATGGCGGAGCAAAATACAAGAAAGAATTTGTTCCAGGAATCCTCCCGGCCAATATGGATCAGCTCATGACGGAAAATGAGCGACAGCTCTTCAGTGGTATACTCCCGCTCCGGCAGTACCACCCGGATAGACCGTTGAAACAAGCCTACGGACAGGGGCGTTTGGATGTTGGGGGAAGTCACCAGTTTGAACTTATTTGCGATTGCCGCAATAACTCACTTTCTCTCAATACTCCTTCACAATATCCCCCTGCGCAACCCCATAACGAGTACAAAATTCATCCAGATCCGAGGGTGTTCGGATGAGCATAACTTCTGAAAACCTCTTTGTCTGCAAATCCCTGAAACCCGCCACCTGCTCGCCATTGCAGATGCTGGCGCGGATGACGGGACGCTGTGTCGATTTATCATACGGTTCCACCGTGAGCTTCTTTTTTCCAAACATCCGTATCCTCCTTCAATTGAAGCAGCCAGCCTTACACATCCGGTGCGTTTTTCAGAAAATGCTCCTCCGCCTCCCTGTTCCAGATGCCGCCGCTTCGCTTTAACATTTGCGCAAGCTCCAGCTCCCAGCCCTCCGTGCGCGTCTTTCCAAACTCCCCGACCGCGGTGAGCGGGTAGCGCTTCTGCGGGTAGCAGATTTTTTTGCCGCCCGGAATGTCCGGCAGATTTAGGATTGCCTCAGGCACGGCGTCCAGCCCCATCACATGCGTCGCAATCTTCCCGACCTGCACCACGCCCCTTTCAATCAATTCCACCGCCTCGACCATATCTTTTGTATTGCTGCCGCTCGTGCCGACAAAATGCGTCGCGTTGTAGTGTACGTTATAAAAATTGACTGGAGCCGTGAAAGCGCTGTCAATCGGCCCCGCGAAAAAATTCAGGCATCCGTCCCAGCCGAGCAGCTTTTCGCTCTCGCACACGGCCTGCGCGTCCGCCACCATCACGAACACGTCGTCAAAGCCGCCGCCCGCAAGCGCGCGCAGCGTGCCGCTGAATTTCTCATCATCTGCCGTGTTCACATAGTGCAGCTTTACGCCGTTTGCAGCGGCCTCCTCCACCGGGTAGAGCCTTGACAGGCGCTCAAGCTTTGTCTGCGTCCTCCCGGTCACAACGAGAAGCGACGGGCGCTTTTTTCCGTGAACCGCCAGATCGACTGCCAGAGAGCCCATCGGCCCGGTGCCGCCGACAATCGCCATCGCGCCACCCTGCTTTACGCCCATCACATAATCATAATCGTTCCGGTCGCGCAGATGGAAGTTTGCCTTGAAGCCCGCCACCACGCACGAGAGCGGCTCCGCCATCGCCGCCTCAAAATAGCTCTCTCCTCGGTACGGCAGAAGGCAGCCCTTCTCGACGGCCTCGTTCATCACGACGCTGTACGTGCTTTCGCCGCCCACATACGGGAAGGAGTAGCCCAGCGAATACGTGTCCGCCCGCCCGAGGTTCGGCTGTGCCACAAAGCAGTCGCCCGGCTTGTATGTATCCTGCCACTTCGCGCCCGCACGCTCCACAATGCCGCAGAACTCATGTCCCATGACAATCGGCGTCTCCTCCAAATGCTCCGGCAGCTTTTTGTGCGCGCTGCCCTTCTGCGCGACCTTGTAGGTCGATAAGCACAGGCTGTCCGCCATAATCCTTACGAGCAGCTCATCCTCCCCGATCTCTGGCAGCTCAAAGCTGTCCACACGCAGATCCCTTACACCGTGAATGCGTACCGCTGTCGTCTTCATAACAATCACCATTCCTTTCGTTTCATTCAGACACAAACACATATGTGCGCGCATCCGAAAATTCCTCCCTGTATGTATAGCCCAGCGCGTGAAATCCCTTCATGTACTCCGGCGCATCGGCTCCTCCCTCCGCAAGAAACCGCACCATCTCACCCCGCGCCATCTTCGCATACGTACCCTTCTGTTTTAACTTCCCACCCGAAAGCTCCGCAAAAATCACTGTTATAAAGGTATCCCCCGGCCCGATGTAGGGTTCCACCGCCCGGGCGTATTCTTTCGACGCTAAATTTATGATGACACGGTCCGCGTTTCCTTCCTGCAAAGCCTCATACAACGTCCCGCCCCAGAACCCATACAGATCCGCTGCCCCTTCCACGGAAAGCCCCGCCTGCATCTCCAGCCGGTACGGCACGACACCGTCCAGCGGGCGAAGTGTTCCGTAAAAGCCGGATAAAATGCGCAGATGCTCCTGCACATACGAAAGCGCATCCTCCGTAAAAACAACCGGAGCCATGTGCTGGTACTGCAGGCCCTCGTAGGCGAGGAGGGCCGGGGTCAGAGCCTGCTCTAAATTCATGTTCTGAATCCGTTTAAAATTCTGTTCCGCCAGACGGTCGCTGCACCCCCAGAGCGCCTGCGCCTCCGAAAGCGTCAGCCCCTGGATTTTCTCCATAAGCCGCCTTGTACGCCCGAGAAACACCGGTAGATGGGCATACGCCAGTGTATCGGTATCGACCTTCATCTTTTTTGCAGGTGAAATCATAATCCTCATAAATCACCACCTCCGAACCGCCTGCCGGATTATCCCCACAGATGCACCCGCCCCGGCACCTGCTGCCCGCAATGCACGACCTGTCCCATGAACGCCAACTGCTGCACACTCGCCCCGGCACCTGCTGCCCGCAAAGTACAGCTCCTGCCAGGCATATGCCGGAGCACGCCTTCTACAGGGCACGTCGGCCATCTTCAGTACAACATTGCGCAGTTAGCAGCGCACGGTTTTTTCACACATGTTCCAGCATCTGTGCCGGATTATCCGCCGCCTTTACCTTACCGAAAGCCTGCACGATCACACCGTCCTCGTCGATGAGATAGGTTGTGCGCACCACTCCCATAGTCTTTTTGCCGTACATGTTCTTTTCCTTCCACACATCGTACGCCTGTATGCAGGTCAGCTCCGTATCGGAAAGCAGCGTAAAGGGCAGATGAAACTTCTCCTCAAACTTTTTATGGGACGCCACGGAGTCTTTGCTGACTCCCAGCACAACCGCTCCCTTCTCCAAAAACTGCGGATACAGCTCCCCAAAGCCGCAGGCCTGCTTTGTGCAGCCCGCCGTGTTATCCCTCGGGTAAAAATAAAGAATCACCTTTTTTCCGCGGTACTCCTCCAGCGTGTGGATTTCTCCGTTCTGATCCGGAAGTGAAAATTCCGGCGCCTTTGTCCCTGTCTCTAACATATCTTTTCCTCCTACTAGTTTATAAGGTGGCGGCACGCGCCGCTTCGCGTTACCGACCAAGTCGTCGGAAGGCATTCCGAAAAATGCTTCGCATTTTGCCTTCCTCCTACCTGTTCTGAATTGAATAGGTTTGAACGATATCCTGTATACAGGAGCGGATATCCCCCGGCTCCTCCACCACGTACTCCTTTAAATATTGGAGCTGGGATAAAAACTTTTCCTCGTCAATCTCGATGGGCTTTCCGATGTGAATCAGCCGGTTCTCCGTCTCCTGCATTCCTTCCTCCTCCATGAGCATTTCCTCATAGAGCTTTTCTCCCGGGCGAAGACCCGTAAAGGTGATCTGGATATCTCCATCCGGCTTGTGCCCGGAGAGCAAAATCAGATTTTTCGCCAGGTCATAAATTTTTACCGGCTCCCCCATGTCCAGCACAAAAATTTCTCCGCCCCTCGCATAGGCCCCCGCCTGCAGCACCAGAGAAACCGCCTCCGGTATCGTCATAAAATAACGGATGATATCCGGGTGCGTCACCGTCACCGGCCCGCCGCTTTCAATCTGCTTTTTAAACAGCGGGATCACGCTGCCGTTACTGCCGAGTACATTCCCGAAGCGCACGGCTACGAACTCCGTCTTCGAGCGATTGTTGTACGTCTGGATGATCATCTCGCATACCCGCTTTGTCGCGCCCATGATGTTTGTCGGATTGACTGCCTTGTCCGTCGAGATCATCACAAAACGTTTGACATGATGCCTGTCCGCCGCCTGGACCACCTTCCAGGTGCCAAGCACATTGTTTTTTACCGCCTCGTTGGGGCTGTCCTCCATAAGAGGCACATGCTTGTGCGCTGCCGCATGGTAGACAATGTCCGGCTGATACATGGCAAAAATATCGTCAATACGCTTCGTGTTACGCACCGACGCAATCAGTACCTCCAGGGAGAGGTCTGGATAGTCATGAATCAGTTCCTGCTGGATACTGTATGCATTGTTCTCATAAATATCAATAATAACCAGCTTCTTCGGCCCGTGAGATGCAATCTGACGGCACAGCTCGCTTCCGATGGAGCCGCCGCCGCCCGTGACAAGAATCACCTTCCCCGATACATAGTCCATGATGGAGCCGAGATCTACGCATACCGGCTCCCGCCCCAGCAGGTCGTTGACATCGACCTCCTTTAGCTTGCTGACGCTCACCTCACCGTTTACCAGCTGATAAATGCCCGGCAGACGCTTGAGCTCGCAGCCCGTCTCCTTGCAGATGTTGACGATATCCCTGATTTTCCTCGCAGACGCCGAGGGAAGGGCGATCATGATCTCGTCTACCTCCAGAGCCTGTGCCTTCTCGATGATATCCCTCCGCGTCCCGATCACTCTCACACCGTGGATATACGTCCCCTGCTTTTCCGGCGCGTCGTCGATAACGCCCACCAGCTGCTTGTTCACATGCTGGCTGCTTAAGATCTCCTTAATCAGCGAGCTTCCCGCGGAGCCGGCACCGATGACCATGACATTTTTGCGCGCACCGTTATCCCCGCCCGCCCGGCTGCTCAAAGTGCGGAACCCCCGGTAAAAATATCGCCCGAAGGTGGTAAAGCCCAGAAGAAACATTCCATAGAGCACGTAATAGCTGCGGGGCATCGGATTGAAATGCTCCCTGTGGTTCAGCAGGATGATAAGCATGTTCACAATGGTATCCACGACACAGGCCGAGACGACGTAAAGCATTTCCGTCATTCCCGCATAGGACCACAGGCTCGTGTACAGGCGAAAAGCGGAAAATATGACAATCGCCGCCACAATGCTGATCCAGAGCGATCCCCACAGAACGTCCAGATAATTTTCCCCAACAGCGTTCGGCTTAAACTCAAAACGCGTCAGCAGCGCCAAATAACTCGCCAGCGCAACCGCCGCGACGTCATAGCAGACCAGATAGACTCTTCTTATGAATAATTTTGCATTCATTTATATTTTTTATCTCCAAAGTGATTTAATAACCTCACAGATGCGCGCTAAGTCCCCATCATCCATCTTTGTATCGCTGGGAAGACAGATACCATGGCAAAACAGTGTGCCGGAAACGGATGTATCCGCTCCCATCCTGCTGTCTGCCACACGAAAGGCCTCCCGCCCCACGCAGCGCCCGTCCCCGTCAACCGCGACAAAATCGCAGTTGGAAAATACCGGCTGCAGGTGCATAGGCTTCCAGACCGGACGGCTCTCCACATCGTCTTTTTCCAGCGCCTCGATGATATCGAGCGGCCCCGCAGGCGCTTCCTCAGACAGCTGCGCCGCACTCAGCCAGCAGTTGCTTTGCGTATGCCCCTGCAGCGGCATCATGGAAAAGCCAAAAAGCCCTCCAAGCTCCCGCCTGTAATACTCGTAAATGTACCTTTTTTTCTCCACCCGAGCATCCAGCACCTTTAACTGCCCACGGCCGATTCCCGCCACAATATTGCTCATGCGGAAATTGTAGCCAATCTCCGTGTGCTCATACCAGCGTGCCGCATCCCGGGACTGGGTAGCCCAGAAGCGGACCTTCGCGATGCGCCGGTCTGCCTCTTTTTCATCTGCTATGTTACAGAATAACATACCGCCGCCCGAAGTGGTGATAATTTTATTGCCATTAAAGGAAAAAATACCATAGTCGCCGAAGGTTCCGGCGTATTTTTGCACATTGTCTGTACATGCGCCGGTATAGGTGCTGCCCAGCGCCTCCGCCGCGTCCTCGATGAGCGCAACGCCGTACTGCGCACAGATGCGCGTGATCTCGTCCATATCTGCCATCAGCCCATACAGATGAACCACGATGACCGCCTTCGGCAGGCGCCCCATCGCCCTGTACTTTTTCAGCCCTACCTCCAGGGCCGCCGGACTCATATTCCAAGTCTCGTAGTCGCTGTCGATAAACACCGGCTCCGCACCCACATAGGTAATCGGATTTGCTGACGCCGAGAACGTCAGTGACTGCGCAAACACAACATCCCCTGCCCCGACGCCCAGCGACATGAGCGCAAGCTGGATCGCGGCGGTCCCGGAAGAGAGTGCCGCTCCCGCCCTGGCGCCCACCTTCGCCCCCAGCTCCTTCTCAAACTCGATCACATTTTCGCCCAGCGGCGCAATAAAATTCTTTGCAAACGCATCCTCAATGTAGTATTTCTCATAGCCCTCCTTTGACATATGCGGTGATGCCAGAAAAATATGCTGCTTCTCTTTCATAATGTAGATACCTCTTTTCTGTATGTAAATAATGATTTTCTTCCCTCATGCCCAGTTAATCCCACTCGTTTTTCCGCTGGCGCAGCCGCTTCGGCACAACAATATAAGGAAAAATCCCGGCGCGCGCGCCCAGATTATGAATGATGCCAAAGGCGAAAAATCCCACTATGATCTGCACCACCGAGCGGTAATCCTCCTTATAGCTCTCCTCCGATACGCGCATCCCATCCCCCACCATATCCACATAAAAATCCGTCGCAGTCAGGGGATGCTCGCCATCGTGGTTGATCTGATCCATAAAATATTCATCCGACTCCAGGTCCGCTTCCACGACACATCCCACCGGAAGCGTATTGATTCCGGTATAATAATCCCCGTCCGAAACCACATTCTCGTTGTTGATGAGCATCGCCACCCGCTCGCCGGAGGGCAGCTCCACACTGTTTAAAAACCGTCCCTCAAAAAAGCCTCCGCCCTCGTTGCGGTAGGTGATCCCTTCTGTTTCCAGCGTAAACAGCTTATGGCTTCTTATATCTTCGATGCAGGTGATGCGGTACACCTCATCCGTGGCGATGCCGCCCACTTCCCCGCTCGCCACCTGCTTCGATTCCTCATAGCTTTCGTATGTACGCTCCGTGACCTTGTCCACGCCAAGCCCCACCAGGTAAGCGATCCCAACCGCCAGAAGGCCGCACAGCCACACGTCAAATCTCATTCTACGTACTCTCATATCTTCATCTCCTCCGCATAAAAATCTCAACTGTGACCGGCATAAAAATTCACTTCGCGAAGTCCCATAACCTCCTCCCTTCCGCGAGTAAGTCCCGGACTCCCTGCAAGCTCCGGTTCCGCCGCATCTCTCAAATTCCGCATGCGGCCATAAGCCTCAGCATGTGCCGATGCCAAAAAGCGTTCGCATCCCGCATTCTCCGCACACTATCATATGCGCCGTGCCAAAACACATGCATGCTGGCTTTCCGCCAAGTCGCTCAATCGCTCCGACCAATCTTCTCTTTCAAAAAGGCCAGCAGCGCATCATAGTTTTCCGGCACATGCGGAAACGTACAGCCCGTACAGTCCTTGAGCGCATGCCCGCTCTTATTTTTTCGAAACACCGGATTCCCCGGACAATCCGCATAAGGACTCAGCGGGCAATAGCAAAACAGACAGTTAAAATCCGCCCCCTCCATACCGTCATGGCACGGAAAATATTTGCAGCTTTGATTTTCAAAAAAACGATGACTGTTCTCCACGCTGTTCGTCCCCCTTTGCACTGCTGCCGAGGCCCTGGCCGAAAGCAGCCGCTCCCGCTCAACAACCGCCCGGCGTTCTCTTTTGTTACCGGTCATCCATATCCGTTATTTTTTATTTTATAACAGTAACCGCATTTTGTGAAGCACCTTCTTTTCCATCCGGCTCACCTGTACCTGCGTCATCCCCATGTCATCGGCTACGCGGCTTTGCGTCTTCCCCTCAAAATAACGCAGACGGATCAGCTGTCGCTCCTTAGGCTCCAGCCCGAGGATGAGCTGCTCGACGACCACCTGATTGAGAACCTGCTCCTCCTCCCCGGATTCGCCCGCCACCTTATCCACAAGATAAAGCTCACTGCCGTCCGACTGATAGATCGTCTGATAGATGGAGGCGATTTCCTCCCCCGCGCTCATGGCCATCGTGATTTCTTCCTCACTAAGCCCGGTATCCCCTGAAATCTCCGTCAGAGTCGCGCTGCGCCCCAGCTTCTGTTCCAGCTTTTCACGGCTCTTTTTAATATGCCAACCGTTCTCCTTCAAGCTCCGGCTCACCTTCACCATGCCGTCATCACGCAAAAACCGGCGTATTTCCCCCATAACCAGCGGCACGGCATAGGTCGAAAAGCACACCTCATAGGAAAAATCAAATTTCTCAATCGCCTTCATCAGCCCGATGGAGCCGATCTGAAAAAGATCCTCCCGCTCACAGCCCCGGTTTTCAAAGCGCCTGACCACACTCCACACCAACCCCATATTTTCCTGTACCAGCTGATCACTGGCTTCTTTATCCCCATTTCTCGCACGCCAAAGCAATTCCATTGTGTGATCCATCACTCACACCTTCTGCAAAAGATGCAGATTTTTCTGCATCACGATACGCGTACCCTGCCCCTGCTCGGACTCGATATGTACCTCATCCATAAACGCCTCCATAAAGGCAAAGCCCATGCCGGAGCGCTCCGCATCTGGGCGCGTCGTGAAAAAAGGCTCCCGCGCTTTTTGGATGTCCGCAATCCCCTTTCCGTGGTCGGTCACGGTAATGCGCACCCTTGCACCGGCCTTCCTGCAGGTTAAGAGGACTTGTCCCACTTCCTTTTCATAGCCGTGGATGATGGCGTTTGTCACCGCCTCGGACACCGCCGTTTTCACGTCCTCCAGCTCGTCAACGGTCGGATTTAAATCCACCAGAAACGCCATGATCGTCATACGGGCAAACTGCTCATTTTCCGGATAGGAATCAAACCGGATACTCATCTCCTGCGCCTGCTCTCTGATCATATCAAAATTCCCCCTTCACTGTAATCAACTGCGGCAGCCCCGCCAGTGTAAATATTTTCTGAACCCGCGCGCTCAAATGCTCCACCTCTATGCTGCCGCCGGTGTAGCCCATCTTTTTGCTCCTGCCGATGAGCATGCCGATTCCTGAGCTGTCCATAAACTCCGTATTCGAAAAATCAAATATCAGATGCCGTATCTGGTAACTGTCAATCAGCTCGTCCGCCTCCGCGCGCAGTGCGCGCGCCGCGCATTCGTCAATCTCGCGGGGCGTAAAAATGCGCAGGCTCCCGGTCCCCGCCTCATATTGAAATTCCATCTCCTTATCTCTCCTTTATTTTTTTCACTGAGCAGAGAGGATTTTCTCCCGGCTCGCCGCGCGGCCCGCACGCTGCTTTGGCAGCAATTTTTCATACGCAAGCCTGCACATAAAAAAGACACAACTCCTGAAAGAAATTGTGTCTTTTGTGTTCCATATAAAATTATTCTGTATTCGTTGTACTAGGGCTGCTGCTCCAGGAGGTTCCCGATCTGCGCTGCGTAGCGGCCCGCGTTGTACGCAAGGCTCGTGTTCGGAAACAGCTCTGAAACCCTGGAATAGTACTCATGTGCCTTTTCCCAGTTTTCCAGCTTGCGGTACGCCTGAGCCAGATTGTAAAGCGCGTTTCCGTTCTCATACTGCTCATCCATGGAGACTACCTTGGAAAGCTGCTCCACGGCCTCATCGTTGCGCCCGCTGTTGTATGCCAGCATACCCGCGTCGTACGCCTGTTTGAGATATTGCTGGTTCACCTGCTCCTTCAATGTTTTTATGATCTTCCTTGCATTTTTTGAGAGCAGCTTCTCATTCACACCCTCCAGTGTATCGCCTGCCGCCTCGATGTCTTCATTGATGTAGGCGTCATACGCCACCAGAAGCGCCTCGCTCGCCTCAATTGCCGCATCCTTATTCTCTGCTTTATTTTTGGCGCTTTCCACATCTCCGGTCAGGGCATCAATCTGTTCCTCCAGAGACTTGATCATCTGATTTTTATCCGCAATGGTGTTGTTCGCCTCCGTCACCGCCACGCTGGCATCACTCACCGCCTGTTTGCGCACGCCCGGCACCACCAGATACCAGGTGATCGCCACACCCACCGCCACGCCGACTAATATGTTTGCAGCCATGCCCCAAAAGCTGATATCGCCGCGCAGCTTTGGCTGAATAATCATATCGTTGCCGTTCTGGTAAGCCACCGCCTGCGCCTTTTTCGCCTTCTTGCCGCCTCCCTGGCTGATCTGCTGCGCCACCTCTTTCAAATACCGCGCCGTGACAGGATTTCCGGTATCGATTGCCTCCGCCCTGCGAAGCGCCTTTCCCGCCGCGTCCAGATTTGAATCGTGAATATAGATCAGCGCCAGAAGCTGCCAGCCTTTCACCATATTCGGATTGCCAGCAAGCAGCTTTTTGAGCTGTATCACCGCAAGGTCAAGGCTGTCCTGCCTGCAGTAGGCCAGTACCTGATTGTACTTGCGCGAATGCTGATTGATGCGCTCCTTCTCGGCAGGCTCTTTTTTCGTGCGCTCCAGGTAGAAGGAAGCACGGTTTTCCTCCGCCTGATAGCCCTTGCTGATAAGCCATTCCCGTACAGCCGCCACGCCCTCGCCCATCTCGTAATAGATCAGACCCAGCAGATTCCTCGCGTTTGTATTGACCTTATTGTACTGCAGGCTCAGACGCAAATCCGCAACGGCCCCGGTCAGATCCCTGACCCTTGCCTTCGAAAGCGCCTGATTGTACAGATAGTTTGATATCCCCACAAACTTACGGTATATCCGCAAATCAGCCCCACAATTCGGACAGACCCTCTCACGCCCTAAAATAACTCCACAATTATAGCATTCCATCTTATTTCCTCTTCAGCTCCATCATCATTTGCTGCATAATGTCTGTCATATCCGTGATATCATGCTCATATATCTCACTCTCCGCATCCTCGATCTCATTGCTTGGCTGAAAGTGTTTTAATTCCTCTTCAAAATTAATCATCTTTTCCTCTCCTTTGCCTTTCTTTTGGCATCCAGGTATACCCGCAGGGTATTTCCTCTCCTTTGCCTTCCTTTTGGCATCCAGGTATACCCGCAGGGTATTTCCTCCATGAAAAAACACCACTCCGGTTCTGACTTATCATATACCAGAGTGATGGTTTCTTGCAAGGGTGTTTCCCCTATAAATTATAATTTTCCATCGCACATTGTGACATTTCTGGAACAAATTCGCCTAATTTGTTCGAACGCCCTTATTAAACATGCCGATTTTCCCTTTATACTTTTTATATTCCACAGCCTTCTGCAGATCCTTGACCTGCACGGACTGTTCATCCACACAGATGCTCACACCCGGATAAACGCTCTTTGCAATCTGAATATAAGCTCCCTCCGCGGCATCCACGACCTTCTGCAAACCGCTAAATTCTTCCTTTTGGCCCGCAATCAAAGCCGTTAAGCGCACCTTCTCCTTTACCAGTGCCATGCGCCGCGGGTCTTCCCGGAAGGGAAGGCCCTTTTCACGCATCATCGACTCAAACTGGTTTAACCCATCCTCGATGCGCCTGAGCTGCTTTTCCTCCTCCTGCAGCGAATGTTCGATCGTACCCATCTTTTCAATTACATGGTGATGCACGCCCACGGAAACCTCCGTATTCGCGCCAACCATATTGCCGATCTCCTGCGCCTCGATGGAGCAGACCGCGTGAACCGTCCCGCCGACGATACGGCCCTTCTTCCCGGTCAGATTAATGCTCCCACCAGAATAAACCCGGCAGTCAAGAAAAGAATCTGCCTCAATGTCGCTCTCCGTTTCCACATCCGCATACTCGAAAAAGAGTGCGCTGATAGGCCCCTTCGAGCGGATCTTTGCACCGTTTTTGCCGAGTACGCCGCCCCGCAGGATGATTCCCTTTTTCCCTTCGATATAAGCCGACTCCACGACCTGGTCAACCGTGACTGTTCCCGTCGCCTTGACGGACATCCCCTCCGCCACGCTCCCGTGAATGATCACGTCCCCGTTAAAATCAACATTTCCACTGGTCAAATCCACATCCGCAGACACCTCGTGAACCGGGGATATCGTAAGCCGGTTATTTTTCACCGTGATTTTTCCACCCATCGTGGCGCGATAGGTAACGCCATCCTCGAGTACTTCAAAACCGCTGCCTTTGAGCGGTGCCAGCTCCTTGCCGTTTTTCGCCTTTTTGGACTGTCCCCCAAGATCAAAACCATCCTCTCCTCTGGTCGCGGGGTGATAGACCGCAATCTCATTCCCTGCTTCCACCAGCTCGATCATCTTGATATTTTTATAATCGACCGTACCGTCTTCCTGGATAACCGGCTTTTTCGTTAGCTGCGTCTCAAACAAATATTCAAACCAGCCGTCCTCTCCGTCTTTGACCTCGGCTCCTTCCGCCACTAAAATCTCCTTTTCATAGAGGTGGTTATCTGCAATTTCTTTCAGCGTCTCTTCTTTAATCCCCATTGTAACTTTGTTCAGACCGAGTATTTCTGTCAGATATTGCACTGTATACTTTCCGTCTCCTTCTAAGGCAGGAACCGTCATATATGCTTTCATGTAATCTCCTGTAATTGTTACGGTCGGTGTTGGCAGTGACATACGCATCCCTCCTCCTGTTTATCATGTGACAACTGCTGCGTCAGCCGCAAATTTCCTCATGCGCCTCTGCGCATAAAAAAGCTATCGTATTCTTGTAAATAGTATACGATAGCCCTTTCCTTTTTGCAAATCATTTTGTGATATTTTAACACTTTTTCGTAACTATTCTGCCTACGGCTTCATAGTTATGAAATCCGCCCCATTAGAAATTTGCCTACGGCAAAGGGGCGGATTCTTTGACTAAATCCATGCATTCTTGCGGATTTTGCAGCATATGCAAAGTCCTAGGCCAAACTGTTACACTTTTTCACAACCTTTAACAGCCCATGCATGGTCACTGCTTCATCTGAGCAAGACGCTCTAATACCTGCTCCATCATCTGCTCGTATTTCGCCTGTTTGTCCTTCTCCTCCCGGATCTTCGCCTCGGGCGCCTTGCTCACAAACTTTTCGTTGCCCAGCATCTTGCGGGAGCGCTCCAGCTCCTTTTCCAGACGGCTCTTTTCCTTTAAGAGACGTTCCTTTTCCTTCTCAAAATCCACCAGATCCTCAAGCGGCAGATAGATCACCGCATCGGGAATGACCGCCGAAACCGCATCCGTTCCAATGCCCGACTTGTCCGCCTGCACCGAAATCCCGTTTGTAAACGCCAGATTGACGTAAACCTCCTTGTTGCGCTCGAAAACATCCCGCACGGACGCATTGTCAGACACGATAAAGAGCTTTGCCTTCCTCTGCGGGGATACGTCCATCCCGGTGTAGACGTTTCGGACTGCCTTTACCAGATCCTTGCAGCGTGCAGCCTCCGCTTCCGCCTCCGGGAAATTCCACTTCTCCTCATACTTCGGCCACCGGGATAGCATGATCGTCTCCTCCTCGCTCTGAAGCGTGCAGAAAATCTCCTCCGTGATAAACGGCATGTAGGGATGCAGAAGCTTTAGCGCGCGGGTAAGCACCGTCTTTAACGTCCACAGCGCAGCGTTTGCCGATGCCGGATCCTCCTCCTTTTTCCAGGTGCGGACCTTGGCGATCTCAATGTACCAGTCGCAAAACTCATCCCATATAAAATCATGCACCTTCTGCACCGCGATACCCAGCTCGAAACGATCCATGTTCTCGGTCACATCCTTCGCCAGCGTGTTAACTCCTGATAAAATCCACCGATCCGCTACGTGCAGCTCGTCCACAGACGGCTCCGTGACGATCACTCCTTCCAGATTCATCATGATAAAACGCGATGCATTCCATACCTTGTTCGCAAAATTTCGCGACGCCTCCACGCGCTCCCAGTAAAAACGCATGTCATTTCCCGGCGCGTTTCCGGTAATCAGTGTAAGACGAAGCGCATCTGCGCCGTATTTGTCGATCACCTCCAGCGGGTCGATGCCGTTGCCGAGGGATTTGCTCATCTTACGCCCCTGTGAATCCCGAACCAGACCGTGGAAAAGAACCGTATGGAAGGGCGCTTTTCCCATCTGCTCATAGCCGGAAAAGATCATGCGGATGACCCAGAAGAAAATTATGTCGTATCCGGTCACCAGCACATCGTTCGGATAGAAGTAATCGAGATCCTTTGTCTTCTCGGGCCAGCCCAGCGTGGAGAAGGGCCAAAGCGCAGAGGAAAACCAGGTATCCAGCGTATCAGGGTCCTGCGTCATGTGCTTGCAGCCGCATTTCGGACAAGCGTCGGGTTTCTCCACAAAGACAACCATCTCGCCGCACTCGTCGCAGTACCATGCGGGAATCCGGTGTCCCCACCAGAGCTGACGGCTGATGCACCAGTCGCGGATATTATCCGTCCAATTATAATACGTCTTGTCCATATGGGCGGGGAGCAGCTTAATCTCTCCGTTTTTTACACCCTCCACGGCAGGTTTAATCATCTCGTCCATTTTGACGAACCACTGCTGCTTAATCATCGGTTCCACCGTCGTACCGCAGCGGTCATGGGTTCCCACATTATGCGAGTGGGGCACAACCTTCACGAGCAGTCCCTGTTCCTCCAGATCCGCCACAAGCGCCTTACGGCACTCATAGCGATCCATCCCCGCATATTTGCCTGCTTTCTCGTTCATTGTCGCGTCGTCGTTAATCACGACAATCTCCTCCAGGCCATGCCGCTTCCCTACCTCGAAGTCGTTGGGGTCGTGGGCAGGTGTAATCTTTACGCAGCCAGTACCAAATTCCCTGTCAACGTAAGGGTCCGCAATCACCGGAATCTCGCGGTCCGTTGCGGGCAGCAGCAGCGTCTTTCCGATGATATCCCGATACCGCTCATCCTCGGGGTTGACCGCAACGGCAGTATCTCCAAACAGCGTCTCCGGACGTGTGGTGGCAATCTCTACAAAACGCCCTTTCTCGCCTGCAACCGGATAATTGATATGCCAGAAAAAGCCGTCCTGCTCTTCGTGCTCCACCTCCGCATCGGAAATGGATGTCTTACAGAGCGGACACCAGTTAATAATACGCGAGCCTTTGTAAATCCAGCCCTTCTGATACAGCTTTGTAAATACCTGTTCTACCGCATGGGAGCAGCCCTCATCCAGCGTAAAGCGCTCGCGCTCCCAGTCCGCAGAGGAACCCAGCTTCCGCAGCTGCTTCACGATACGTCCACCGTATTCCCTGCGCCAGTCCCAGCATTTCTCCAGAAATTCCTCCCGGGTCAGATCCGCCTTGTCAATGCCCTGCTCCTTGAGCGCATTGATGACGCGAACCTCTGTGGAAATGGAGGCGTGGTCCGTCCCAGGCTGCCAGAGCGCATTATAGCCCTGCATCCGCTTGTACCGAATCAGTATATCCTGCATCGTATTGTCCAGCGCGTGTCCCATGTGAAGCTGTCCCGTGATGTTCGGCGGGGGCATCACAATCGTAAAAGGCTTTTTGGAGCGGTCAACCTCCGCATGAAAATAACCGCCCTTCTCCCACTTTTCGTACAGACGATCCTCAATTCCCTTCGGATCATATGTTTTGGCAAGTTCCTTACTCATATCTATGTCCTCTCTTCGTTGCTGTTCATTTTGTAAAATGTCCGCAGAAATTCAGTCCGCGCCATCCGCCTGTCTTACAATCGATAGCTAAACTGATACAAATGTTATGTTAAATCGATTTTTGGTTGTTGTCAAGGGCAGAAATCATATGTATAATAATAATAATAATAACGCTTATCTATATTCAGCACAAGATGCCTTCCGTCACATACGGATGGCACCTTATGACACGTATCCATTCCGATTTGACAGGAGATAAAATTATGAGATTCAACACTTTAAGCGACCTTGATGCGATACAACTAGATGCGCTGCGCGAAGTCGGCAACATCGGCTCCGGCCATGCCGCAACCTCACTGGCCTCCCTGTTACACACAAATATCCAGATTGAGATTCCGTCCATCAGTCTTATCAACTACGATCATGTTTCCCAATACCTTGGCGGGAAAGACCGCCGGGTCATCGGACTCGCACTGGGACTGGGCGAAGAACTGCACGGCGTTATGCTCCACGTCGTCCAGCTTCAGTTTGCCTCTCATATCATCAACGCTTTTTATCCCAGAGAGCTTCACACGCTGAATGATATCAACGACATGGATCTGTCTGCAATCAAAGAAACGAGCAATATCACGACTGCTTCCTACGTCAATGCGATGGCACAGCTCACCAACCTGTTTATCAATATTACTCCGCCTGTTGATTACATCGACACCGTGGATCAGGTATTAAAACATGTGTCCGCTCCCTTTGATGCCATTGGCAACCAGGTTCTCTACATTGATGAAAATCTTCACATAGGTAATACAAAAGTACAGATTGGCATGATCCTCATATTACAATTTGACTCGCTGAAAAAATTGTTTGAGCGGCTGAAGGTTCCATGCTAAAAAATACACACATCTGTGACCGGGCAGGGGAGATTTTCTCCCTGCGCGTCACGTGGGGCACATGCTGTGTCATCCGCAAATTTTTGTATGCACCCCTGCGCATACGAAGGGGGCTGTCAATCAACAGCCCCCCGCTTCATTTATATACCCGCGCGTATAAACAGCATTAACAAATTTCAGCCGAACCCTTCAAGACCTTCAAAGTCACCTTTCATGATCTGCTTCATTCCCGCTATCTGTATCTGATGCCGCCTCCGGCACTTCCGGCTCCGCCACCATCTCCTGAGCATCATCTGGCCCGGCTTCCACCAAGGCTTCCGGTCCGCCCGCCGGCTCATTCTCCGCATAGATGCCATTCATCAAAGCATAGGCACCGCCAACGGCAAAGTAAATGCCCGCCGCCATCATAAACACGGCGACTGCGATCATAAAAACCGTCAGCTTCTCCCCGGACTTTCCGGCATCGGAGAAAAGCTGGTACATCAAATAAACCAGATAGACTCCGGCAAGCGCGCGGATAATATAGGAAGCCCGCCGTATCGAGTAACTGACCATCAGATACTTCGCCCATTTCCCCTCCGGCTTATTTTTTCTCACATCGTCCATTTTTTAATCGTCCTCGCCATCTTCCTCATCCGCAACTGCCGCCGCAGTAGCCCCTGAAACTGTCGCTGCGATAATCACAACCACAATAATTACTAATAATACAATTCCCGCAAAAATCGTCATGATATTCATGTCTGTTCTCCTTATCAATAAACCTTGGCATTGGTGCTTAAGCCTCCGTCCAACAGCAGCTTCTTATATTTGCTGATATACGCATTCGGTACATTGATCTTTGCCTTCGCGTAAATCTTTGAGAATGCCTTCTCGGATACAGAACTCAGCTTTCTGGAATGAATCGTGATCCTCGAGAGCTTCGGACAATTGTAAAACGCTGCCCGGTTGATCTTCACCACATGCTTGCCGACGGCGAGCTTTTTCAGCTTCGGCATATCCCGAAATGCACTCGCACCAATATTAGTCACCTTAAACGCCAAGCCGCCAAAGGTTATCGTATCCGGAATCGTCAGAGATGTCAAGGTTTGTTTCGTACAATTTACCGCCTTTACGCGGGGATTGTCTGTCGATGCATTCGTCACCTGATAGGTAATGTAGTTAATGGTTCGGGTATCCCCCACCTTCGGCTTGTCATCCTCAATCGACCCGCCGGTCATGGATACCATCCATACCGCATTGACCGTCAGATCCTTCGTCACATAGGTGTAAGCAGTCGTATCCCAGCCGAGAATATAGCCCTCGCGGGTCCAGTTCGGAGGGGTCGCCGAGCCGCCGTACCAGGAAGCGACCTGTGACACCTGTCCGCTGTAGGCATCCTTAAAGGTAACCGTAAAATTCTGTTTCCACTGCGCGCGAACGTCCAGATTCTGCTGAACATTCGAGTAGTCCTTATCCCATGTCAGCGTGTAGCCTGCCCGCTCATTCAAAATCGGTGCGGAGGCGGATCCGCCCAGAGGCACCTCCTCGGTCTTTATGAGCGACGCGCCGTCATAAAAACGGACCGTACACGTCACGGAGGTCGGTATGCCATAGCTGTTTGCGTAGCGCTCCGCAGCGCTTGCCTTGTTGCACACAAACAACAAACCGGAACCTCGGTTCCCAAACGCATCATTGTCAATCGTCATCACTGTATCCGGGATCTTTACCTGTCCAAGGCTGGTACATCCGTAAAACGCCCGTTCCCCAATCGTCGTCACCGAGGAATTAATCGTAACGCCCATCAGATAAGTGCTGCCCTCAAAAGCGCGTGCGCCGATCACACGCACCGCCGGCCCTGTTGCGGGAAATGCATTTACGCCGATCGTAATCGTTCCGCTCTTTGCCGCGGGCCATTGAATGAGCTGCGTCTTGTCATAGGAATAAAGCACATAGTCGTCACTGCTGAATTTCTGATTGCCGCCGTTTACACTGATGCCGGTAAGCCCGGAACAATTGGCAAACACTCCGTTTCCGATCGTTGTGACGTTCGGGCCGATGAAAACCTCGGTAATCCCCGGACAGTTATCAAAAGCACGGTCATGGATCTCCCTGATTCCGGCATCAAATGAAAGCTTCCCGGTAAGTCCGCAATTCATAAACGCCTCCGCTCCAATGGAACGGCAATTTTCAGAAAATACAACGGTTTTAAGCCTGCTAAAACCCTTAAAAGCTCCGCCGTTGATACCGGCAACCGGATAGGGGGTCGTCTGCGCCCCCTCCTGCGGGCCGCTCGGATGCTTGATCACATTGGGCAGGCGCATTTCCGCAATATCCATACTGCCAGAGTATCTGTAGCCGCTGATATATGCCCCTTTTTCCTGGCTTCCGGTCTGTTCGCCTATCTGATAATAGATCTGCAAACCAGTGCTGTCCTCAATGTAACCGCCCGTCATCTCGTTTTCGGTGTACAGATATGTCCCCGTCACCTCCGAATCAAACGCATAGGCCGTCACAACATGATTCAAATTCCACCAAAAAAACAGGCCCAGCAGCAACAAAGTTGCTGCCAGTCCAATGTATGCCACCGGGTTTCTCTTTAAAGCTGTCTTTCCCATATCGACCTCCCGACGAACTAAATCGCCTTCAACTTAATCTTTGTGTTGATACCGGATTTTTTAATCTTGCTCTGATAGCTTTTCAGCTTCGAGCGATATGCATAAAACGTCGAGTTCTTGCTGATGCCATAGAACGCCTGCTTGCCGATCGTGCTAAGCTTCTTGGAATTGATCTTTACCTTGGTCAATTTGCTGCATCTGCAAAATGCTTTTTCCCCAATGCTCGTCACATTCGATCCGATCGTCACACTTTTGAGCGTCTTATTATTTCGGAACGCATAATCTGCGATGGAGGTCACCTTATATTTCACGTTTTTGATCGTGACCGTGCTGGGGATGGAAACGCTCGTGGCCTTGGCATTGCTGTTAGACACATAAGACACCTTCGGACTCTGAACGTTGGCGCTCGTTACCCGGTAAGTAACCGTGCCCTTCGTCAAATCCGTATCCTTCGCCGCAGGCTTTACGGTATCCCCGTCAATGATAAATCCGGTGGACGGGTCCTTCCACGTCGCATAAACCGTCATATCCCCGGTAACAGATGAAAATGACCTGCTCCATACCAGTGTATAGCCGCTCATCGTCCACTTGGGCGCTTTCGCAGCCTTTCCGTACTCTACCTCATCGGTAGCTTTCTTATTTTTGTATTCATCAATAAAGGTAACCGTATAGACTCTCGTATAGACTGCGGTAACCGTCAAATCACTTGTAATATTGCTAAAGCTGCTGCTCCAGGTCAGCTTGTAGCCGGGGCGCTGCGGCATGGAAGGCGCCTGCGCCGACGAACCATACACAACCTCCTGGGAGGAGAGCAAAGTCCCGGTATCCGACAGAAAGCGGACCGTATACGTCATAACCGTTCCGATCTTGTTGCTTGCTGCATAGTTTGCTGCCTGTGAACCGCTGTGGCAGTACATCGTCAGACCGTTCACGCCCATAAACGCGTTTGCGCCGATACTCGTAACACTTGCAGGAACCGTAATTTTCACCAGAGCGCTGCAATATGCGAAAGCATTCGCGCCGATGCTCGTAACACTGGAAGGAATCGTCATCTCAGACAGCTTCGTGCAGCTCTCAAACGTACCGTTATTGATGACCCTCAGTCCGCCCGGCAGTTTGATATTGCCCAGAGAATAGCAGTTTCGGAACGCATAATTACCGATACTGGTCACCGTGTCCGGAATCGTAACCGCTGCCAGCGCGCTGCATCCGCTGAAGGTGTACGCTCCGATCTGCGTCACCTTGTCCGGAAGCACGATCGATGTCAGGGCGCTGCAGTTCTGGAACGCCGCATCGCTGATCGTCACCACGGAATCCGGCAGTGTAATACTCGTCAGCGCCTGAGCGCCTGCAAACGCTCCCTGTCCGATGGCCGTCAGACGGTTTGCGATCGCCACCGGAGGTGCATACGCCGTGCCCGCTTTCCCGGAAGGATACTGAATCAGCGTATAGGTATTGTAGACACCCGACGGATTCTGAGTACCGGTTGACGGATTCTGGTTGTAGCCAATATACTGGTACAGCACGCCGTCATTTGAGACGTAACGCTGGTTTCCGGCTGTCACATTTAACGCGGTAAGCGCCGGGCAATCGCTGAACGCCTGGCTCTCAATAGATGTAACCGTCGCCGGAATCGTGACCGTCGTCAATGCCGGGCATCCGTAAAATGCCATAGAACCGATCGTCTGCAGGCCCAATGCGCTGTTATTATTATTATTATTTCCGGTGCCGGTGGTGCCGCCCTGCATCGTCACCGAGGTCAGCCCCGCCTTGCCCGCAAACGCATAGCTTCCGATTGCGGTCACATCATATGTGGTGGCAGACGTGGTTCCTCCGCCCGTGCTGCTCCCAACCTCGATCTTCAGAGGAACCGTCAGTGCTGTCGCCGTTCCCTGGTATCCGGTAATCGTCGCCGTCGTGCCACTCGGCATATAGACAAATCCGTTGTCCGTCACATAGCGCCCGGTAGCATCCGGCACTCCGTCGGAATCCTTCTCCGCGTTCGTGTTCGCCGCAGCCCTATGCAGCCCGACACTCTCATTCACAGACGGCGCAGCCTGCACCGTCAGCGTCTCTGCCGGCAAAACCGTTGCTGCCAGCATCATCATCGCTGTCAAAGCAGCTATCCATTTTCTCTTCATGTCTTCGATCTCTCCTAAAACTGATTTCTTAAAAAGCAGCGGTTCTGATCACCGTCACCTTTTTCTGCCTTCTCACCATTTATCAAACGTTCCGGCATGTGATATTCATATCCATATCCATGCAATGGCAAGCCGTTATGGAACATTATAAAACTTTAAACATATAAATTCAAGTTTGCACCGACAGTTTCCGATGTCAATGTACCATTTTTTGCAGGCTCTTCCTGCTCCACTGCCCTGGGCACCTCACGATTGACCTGATTTCTGAGCTTACGCATCAGTTTTTTCATATCGCCGATAAAATCGCTGTTTCCAAATACCTTGGACACCTGTCTGGTTGTCGCCGTTTTCAGCTCATCCTTGTCAATTCTCACCGTACCGTCGCTCTTCACGCTGATACCCATTGCCTCCAGCGCACTGCTGTGCTCCTTCATCAGCTTTTTCATCTCCCGCGCAGTGCGGTTGATCTCGTTCGTCTCCGAACCGCCTGCGGATGTAACGGTGTTGTTATATATTTCGATAAAAGAGGTCACCGTATTGTAGATCGACTTTGTGTCATCCTCTTCCCTGCTTGAAAAATCCAGATTTTCCAGACGCTCCAGCGCGCGGGCCATCGCCCTGCGGTCGGCGTTTACTACCTCGTGGTTCGTCCGGTTTTTCCTGAAATTCGGGTCCTTAAAACCGGTATTCCCCGTATATGCTCTGTTCATTATCGACGCAGCCGATATCACCATACCCATATTATCTACCTCCCTGTAAGTGCCGCAATGGGCATTTTCCTGCAGCGCAGCCTCGCCCCCGCTCCCCGGCGGCGAACCCGCTGCTTATAGTATCATCGGATTTTTTGTGCAAAATATGAAGGGGTATATCTGATTTTCTTCCCGTTGGGAGATATTTCCATACACACCCGGCAACTTTTGTCCGTGAAGATGCATTTCACAGCCGTTTATGGCATAAACTGGAAAAAAGATTTTTTGGAGTTACCTGATGAAGAAATCTTTCGACCGATCTTCTTACCGACCCACATATATCCATACCGTAAAGCTTAAGCTCGCCGCGCTGCTGATCTGCGTATGCCTGCTGGTGGCCGGAGCTGCCCTTTATCTGCCGGGTGTCGTCAGTGTCTCTTCCAATGTAAACGGCCGGGACCTGCCCATCTACTGCGTACAGACCGACAAGCCGCAGGTCGCCTTAAGCTTCGACGCAGCCTGGGGCAACGAGGACACCTCCGAGATTCTCTCCGTTCTGGAAAAACATGGCGTAAAGGTCACTTTTTTTGCCACCGGCGGGTGGGTGGAGAGCTACCCCGGGGACGTGAAAGCCATCCTCGCCGCAGGCCACGACCTTGGCAACCACAGCGAGAACCACAAAAATATGAGTCAGCTTAGTACCGACGAGATGAAATCGGAACTGATGAAGGTACACGACAAGGTAAAAAACCTCACCGGCTATGAGATGTTTTTGTTCCGCCCGCCCTACGGCGACTACTCCAACGAGGTCATCCAGACTGCGAGCGCCCTCGGATATTACAGTATCCAGTGGGATGTGGATAGCCTCGACTGGAAGGATTACGGCGTCTCCTCCATCATCGAGACGGTCACGAACCACAAACACCTGGGCAACGGCTCCATCATCCTCTGCCACAACGGAGCAAAATATACCGCCAGGGCATTGGATACACTGATCACCTCCCTCAAGGAAAAGGGCTATGAACTGGTAAAAATCTCCGACCTGATCTACCGGGACAATTACACGATGGATGTTGAGGGCCGCCAGATTCCGGGCGCAAAAGCATCAAGCGGCGCCGCTTTGCAGGCAGATCATGAATCTGCCTGCAAAGCCTCATTTGGACTTAAGTAAAATCAGCAAATAAGACCGCATACCCTGCATGTGTTGTGCTATACCCGATATACAATTTTTTTCGCAAGCGCTTCTGCCGTCTCGTTTCCCTCAAAGTATGCAAGAATCGCAAGCGCAAAATCAATGGCCGTTCCCATACCTCGGCTCGTAATGATATTGCCATCCGCAACTACCGGCGCTACCGTCACATCCGCCCCGGTAAGTCCGTTCTCCATCCCCGGATAGCAGATCGCCCGTTTTCCCTCCAGTAATCCGAGGGAGCCAAATACCGTGGGAGCCGCGCAGACGGCAGCGATCAGCTTGCCGTCGGCATAAGCCTTCTTCAGCTGCCCGCACACACCTTCATGGTTTCCCAGATTGGTCGTTCCTGGCATGCCCCCCGGGATAACAAGCGCATCATAGCTGTCAAAATCCGCATCCGCAAACAGCACATCCGCCAGCACGCTCACCTGATGCGAGCTTGTCAGCTCCTTATTTCCGGTTGCGGAGATAATATCACAGGTCAAACCCTCCCGGCGCAAAAGATCCACCACCGTCAGCATCTCAATCTCCTCGTATCCGTCTGCCACCATCATTCCGATTTTTTTCTTGTTCATAGTAAGCACACTCCTTTTTTATTTTTGTTTCCCGGCGCCGTCTGCCTGGCACCGATACATTTTTTCACAGCCTCCGCAGCAAATGCCAAGCCCCGCCCAAGCTGCTTTTGCATAATACCAGTATGGCACAAAAATTCATCTTTTTCAACTCATCCTGTATTTACAACCGTCCGGATATTTTCTATACTGAATGATGTTCTCGCGAAACGCGAAATCCACAACAAGGAGGACTGACATGGCCAACATAGAAATCGAACGAAAATTTCTGCCGGAATGTCTGCCGGAGAACCTGTCCGAATACGAGGTACATCAGATCGAACAGGGGTATCTGTGCACCGATCCAGTGGTACGCATCCGGCGCTCCGACGAAACCTGCTATCTGACCTACAAGGCGAGGGGCCTTCTCGCGCGCGAGGAATACAATCTCCCCTTAAGCGCCGACGCCTACGCCCATTTAAAGACAAAAGCCGACGGGCGCATCATCGAAAAAAAGCGCTACCTGATCCCGCTTGACGACCGTCTCACCGTGGAGCTGGACATCTTCGGAGGCGATCTCGCGCCGTTGATTCTGGCAGAAATCGAATTTTCCTCTGAAGAAGAGGCCAGGGACTTTGTCCCTCCCGCGTGGCTCGGCAAAGATGTGACTTACGACAGGCATTATCACAACAGTGAAATGAGCAGGGCAGATTACAGGCTGTAATCTGCCCCACAGGCCAATTTTAATGCTAAACGCTTGATTTTAAAGGCTTTTTACGTTTTTCTGTATTTTTACTACACCAATTACTACACCACTGTCACATTACATTCAGACTTCTTTCAACACATTCTATTTCTTTTTCCTTCTCATCATCCAGCACATGAACATACAAATCCATCGTAATACCGATATTGGAATGTCCAAGAAGCATCTGCAATGTTTTTGGCTTCATGCCGGACTCAATGCAACGTGTGGCGAATGTATGCCTTAATGCGTGGACTGAAAAATGCTCAATTCCCACCCTCCTGCATAATTTTGACAATCTCGAATCATATGCGCAGTTCTTCATTGGCGTGCCATCTTCACGGAGAAAAACCAAATCAGAAAATTCAGTTGACTTAGCGTTCAATAATCTACACGCCTCTTTCTGATTTTTTAAGATATTAACTGCCTCCTGCGTCAACGGAATGTCTCTAACACCATTCTCCGTCTTCGGCTCCCCAACTACCCATTGCCCAATTGATGCGTAATACCCCATTGTGCGTTCGACATGAATCACCTTGTTCTCAAAGTCAACATCTGCCCAGCGTAACCCTACCATTTCTCCCACACGCAAGCCTGTCTGTAGAATAATAGCATACTGGTTATAAACATTTGTGCCCTTGATAGCTTCAAGAAATAGCTTTTGCTCTTCCCTCGTCAATGCACGCGATTTTTTTGATTCCTTTCCTCCTGAACACTTAACACTTTTAGTCACCGGATTTTTCTGTATAAGTTCATTCTCTAACGCGCTATCAAACAACATGTACATTACAAGACGGCTGTGCTTAATGACAGCATTTGTATATTTTCTTTCCATATGCTTTAAAATCTTTTGGCAATGGAGAGGTTTTACTTCCCCAAGCAACATATCTCCAATAAACGGTTTTATGTTTATTTCATAGCGATTCCTATAGCATTTTCTTGTGTTATAACGAATATTGTTGCCTTTTAGATTGTCGATCCAGTATTGATACCATGCATCCACCGTTGGATTTTCACATTTTAAAACATTCCCGTGCTCATCTTCAAACTGTGCATCCGCAAGCCACTGTCTGCATTCCTGTAATTTTTTAAAATACTGTTGCTTGCGCTTCCCTGTACTGTCAGTGAACCTTGCCGTATATAGTCCGTCTTTTCTCTGGCTTATACCAATCCCTAACTCCTTTCCCTTCAAATCTTTACCCATAAAATCAACTCCTTTCTGCTGTATTCCAACAAAAAGAGTTTGATACAAGCTAATATTATAGCATATCTCCTAGCATTTTGGAATAATCAAATTGAATTTTCTGCCTGAATCCTT